>CBDTXN010000096.1:0-11505 GCA_965364455.1 uncultured Flavobacteriaceae bacterium | reverse complement strand
CTGCACCTCAGCATTTGCATTTTCGATAGCATTTATTACATCTTCATCTTTAACCTGTTGTCATCGGATGTCATTAAGATAACCATCATTCGTTTCACCAACCACAGCATTTACAGAGCGAACCTCCTCATTTCCTTTTTGATCCAGGCTGTAGCGAATTAAAGCATTTATTCCGGTGGCAACATTTAGTGTATTAGTAAGAATAATTGGAGTTTCAATATTGCCCAACTCTTCTATTTGGGTGCTTCCGGCAAGTTTTCCGAAGCCATTTCCTACAAATACAGCTGCGGGTACTTTCTGCTGAAAAATATTTTCTCCGTGTGGAAGAATTGCTGTAACCCCTGTTCTAACTGAATCTCCTATAACAAGTGTAGTGTGACCAACTTTCACCCCGATTATATCGGTGATCGAATTTGAAGTGCCGGTAGGTAGAACGCCGATCTTAATTCCAAGGTTACGAGCCCTTTCCTGGGCATTTATGTGATTATTCCAGAAAAATATGCAGAACAGTAGAAATATGGTCTTTTTCATATAAACGATTTTCAGAAAATGAAGATACAAAACCGAAGCTTAGTTCTTAGAAGACTTTAAGTCTTAAGACTTAAGCTTCCCGATTTCTATTTTTAGATTGTATCTTTGCACCCGCTTTGAATTTTCCTTTGGAAATTTGAAGGCTAAAAAGAAAAGTAGTTTATGAGGACGAAGTCACTAAAGAAGAACAGGATCAACGTGGTAACTCTTGGTTGTAGCAAGAATGTTTACGACTCAGAGGTTTTGATGGGCCAGCTTAAGGCCAATGACAAAGACGTTGTGCATGAAGAGGACGGGAATATTGTAGTGATAAATACCTGTGGATTTATTGATAATGCCAAGGAACAATCGGTCAATACCATACTTGAATTCGTTGAAAAGAAACATCAGGGAGATGTAGACAAGGTTTTTGTAACAGGATGTTTGAGCGAAAGGTATAAGCCGGATCTACAAAAGGAAATACCAGATGTAGACCAGTATTTTGGAACTACAGAATTACCAGGGCTTTTATCGGCTCTTGAGGCAGATTATAAACATGAGCTTATTGGAGAACGTTTAACTACTACTCCAAAGAATTACGCTTATTTAAAGATCGCTGAAGGTTGTGATCGTCCGTGTTCTTTTTGCGCGATCCCATTGATGCGCGGTGGGCATAAATCCACGCCTATTGAAAACCTGGTAAAAGAAGCAGAAAAGCTGGCAGCAAACGGGGTAAAAGAATTGATACTTATCGCCCAGGACCTTACTTATTACGGTCTTGATCTTTATAAAAAACGGAACCTGGCAGAACTACTTGAAAACCTGGTAAAGGTTGAAGGTATAGAATGGATCAGGCTGCATTATGCATTTCCAACCGGATTCCCAATGGATGTTCTGGAAGTGATGAAACGTGAACCAAAGGTTTGTAATTATCTGGATATACCGCTTCAGCATATTTCAGATGATCTTTTGAAATCTATGCGTCGTGGTACCACGCATGAAAAGACAACTAAACTTTTAAAGGAATTCAGAAGGACTGTGCCGGAAATGGCTATCAGGACTACACTTATTGTTGGTTATCCTGGAGAGACTGAAGAGCATTTTCAGGAATTGAAAGAATGGGTAAAAGAGATGCGTTTTGAACGTCTTGGTTGCTTTACTTATTCTCATGAAGAAAATACCCATGCCTATAATCTTGAAGACGATGTGCCTCAGGAGGTAAAGCAGGAGCGTGCGAATGAGATCATGGAGATACAATCTCAGATCTCATGGGAACTGAATCAGCAGAAAATAGGGGAAGTCTTTAATGTCGTAATCGACCGTAAGGAAGGAAATTATTTCGTAGGAAGAACCGAATTTGATTCTCCAGATGTTGATAACGAAGTGAAGATCACAGATGCTGCCGATTTTGACCTTTACGGTGAGCCTTTAAATGTGACTACTGAAAAGCCTAAACGCAAAGAAATTAAAGTTAGAACTGAATAGTTTTTAACATTATTCATAAAAAAAAGCGGAAGATCAACTTCCGCTTTTTTTATCTTCTGGATCTATATTTTAGTTATTGTTTTCATCTTCATTCAGTAAAATAGGTTCACCATAACCTAGCTCCTTCAATTTATCCATTTGCGTTTCTGCATCGCCAACAATTAGGTAATACATTCTATCCGGGTTTACATATTTCTTAGCAAGATCCTGAATTTCCAGAACGCTTAGATCTTCAACTTTCTCCTCACGGCCTTTAATATAATCGTATTCATAACCATAGTCACTAATTTCCTGAAGCATATTAAGCTTTGCGCCCAGAGTTTCGAATCTTCTGGCATTGCTTTTTATCATATAACTTTTAGTTACCTCAAGATCCTCAAGGTCGAAAGTGGAAGAGTAATCCTTTACGATATCCCTAACCAGCTCAGCAGCCTCATAGGTAATATTGGTTCGAACACCACTGCTTATCATAAAAGGTCCTATATAAGACCTATCCAAAAACATTGATCTTATACCATAGGTATATCCCTTTCCTTCTCTTAGTTCCTGCGTAAGTCTCGATGCAAAACTTCCACCTCCAAGGCGGTAATTCATTACTTCGGCCGGGTAGAAATCATCGCTTTTTGCAGAGACGGCAGGAGCACCAAATGCGAATACCGACTGTTTTGCTCCGGGAACATCATAGAAGTACACTTTCGAGCTTTCAGGAAGTTCAAAATCAGGAATTTCCGGGAATTCCAGGTTTTTTGGAGCCCAGTTAGCTGAGATAGCTTTAATGCCATTTACCGCCTCCTGTTTTTCTACCGCACCAACTGCAAGAAAAGTCGATGCCATGGGAGACAGGTTTTCTTCATAATAATTCTTGAGATCCTCCAGGCTTAGATTTTCTACAGTTTCAGGCGTCCCTAATTCGTTATAAGCAAGAATACTGTTTTTGCCATAAATAAGTTTTTTGAATTCATTCTGTGCAATGGCATTAGGATCTCCTTTTTCTTCCTGAATCCTGCTTAATGTTTGTTGTTTTATCAATTCGAATTCTGTTTCGTCCCATCTTGGATCCAAAAGAATTTCCTTTACAAGCTCCATGGTTTCACCATAATTCTTGGCAAGAGTATTACCCGAAATGGTTATTTTTTCTTCGCCAGAGTTTACATTTATCGAGGCTCCAAGTAACTCTATGGCTTCTTCAAGTTCTGCAGGAGTCTTTTTTGCAGTTCCTCTTGTCATCATATTAGCAAGCATATTTGAAACTCCGGCATTTGAAGGAGATTCTAAAAGTTGCCCGCCTTTCATTTCGAGGCTGAATCTAACCAACGGAACTTCATTGTTCGTAATACCCATAACCTTCATTCCGGAGGGCATACGACCATCCCAGATCTCTGGAATGTTAAGCTCTGGTTTTCCCTGGTAAGGTGGCTCAATACTCCGGTCGAAACTTGAAGGTGTCTTTTCATAGGAAACCTGTTGGCTTGCATCAAATTCCTCTTCAGCTCCTTCAACAATTTTCTCTTCAACAACTTCAGCTTTTTCCGAATCTTCCAGGGCCAGATCCAATTTACCTTTTGGTACGAAGCTGGTCGCTACAAAATTTTTATCTTTAATGTATTCATTATAAACCCTTATCACGTCATCGGCAGTAACGGCCAAAAGTTTATCTACCTCTTTATTGATGAAATTAGGATCTTTCGCGAAGATCTCATATTGCGCTAATTGAAATCCTTTACCAAGAACGCTCGAAATAGAATTATAAAAATCGGTTTCCAAACCTGCTTTTATCCTTTTAAGATCCTTTTGCGGAATTCCATTTTCTTCAAATTCAACGAATGTTTCATCAATCGCAGATCTTACCGAATCCAGATCTTTTTCTTCGTAGGCTCTCACCTGAAGCATCAACTGTCCTGCCAGTTCAGAAGTGTAATTAAACATGCTTACATCTGAGGTTAGCTTTTTTTGTTCTACCAGGTTTTTATACAGAGGTGCATTTTTACCATTTGCTAAATAATTCGATAAAATTTCCAGAGCAAATGAGTCCTTATGGTATGAATAAACTGAAGGCCAGGTAAGGGTTAATTCCGGTAATTTGGCAAAATTGTCTTCATGGTAAAGCTTTTTTGTTTGCTGAAGATTAACCGGTTGTTTTTCCAATTCTTTTATTTCGTCACCACGCTTAATTTCATCAAAATATTTATGAACCCATTCTTTCGCTTGGTCTTTATCAAAATCTCCGGAAATAGTCAGGATTACATTATTTGGCACATACCAAGTGTTGTAAAAATCCTTTACATCCTGTAAAGTTGCATTCTGCAGGTCTTCCAGGCTTCCTATTACCTGCCAGTTATATGGGTGACCGGTTGGATAAAGGTTTCTGTCAATAACATAAAAAGTATGTCCATAAGGGCGATTATCTACTCTTTGACGTTTCTCATTTTTTACGACCTGTTTTTCTTTGGCTAATACCTGCTCGGTCACGGTATTAATGAAAAAACCGAGTTTATCAGCTTCAGCCCAGATCATTTTTTCCAGGGCATCATTGGGTACCGTTTGAAAATAATTTGTTCTGTCCCGGCTGGTAGATCCGTTTGCTCCAGATCCTCCAATTCTAGCACTCAATTTGTCCAGGCCACCTTTTCCAAGATTTTCTGACTCAAGAAAAAGTAGATGCTCAAATAAATGGGCAAAACCTGTTCGGCCTTCCTTTTCTCTTGCTGAACCTACATGGGCAGTTAGAGCAACTGCGACCACAGGATCTGATTTGTCCTGATGTAGAATTACTTTTAATCCGTTTTCAAGATTAAAAGTTTCAAAATCTACTGAAAACTTTTCAGTGTTTTCCTGGCTGAAAACTTGGCTAACAGCGCAAATGAAAACGGTAATTATAAATGTTCTAATGAGTTTCATTTTAAGTATAAATTATTAGTAATCGAAACCTGTGTTATTTGTAAAGAAGATGGCATTTGCAAAAAAGAGTTTTCCGTTTTGCCAGAAAGCACGGGATAGTGGATTATCTACTAGGTAAATGACGCTTCCATCACCCATTAGAACCTCTCCGAACACCAAGGAATTTTGTAACTTTTTAATTGCTTCACTTCCCGCAAAACCAGCCACTACTTCAGGTTCCTTAATATAAGAAATATTGTAACCTTCACTCAATAATTCGTAGCTGTCTGAACTAAGTTTTAGACTAAAGTAAATATCCTTGTAGCCAAAGGCCATAGGGTGTGAATTATCTAATTGTGTCTTTACGATGCTTCCACTTATCAGATTTTTAATGCTTTCACGTTCTCTTTGAGCATATGGTACCAGGTTAGGGGTGGATACAGTAGAATCTTTTTCAGTACTTGAATTTTCCTTAATTCCAAAGCCTTCTTTTTCATTGAACGTTCCAATAGCACTCCCAATCGCAATAAGCTTTCCACCGCTTTTGATCCATGAGGAAATTTTCTCAATATTATCTTCGGTCATAAAATCAGTATACCAACCTTCGGGAAGTACCAAAACATCGAAATCATTTAGATCTACCCTGTTGAAATATTCAGTGTTTATTGGGGTCAGGGGATAATCAAGATCCTGTTCAAAGAAATACCAGATCTCCCCAAAATTTAGTGAGTTAACCTCATTTCCTTTAAGAACGGCTACTCTCTGGTTATTAATGATCTTAATTTCAGAGGAACCGAAATCAGGACCGCTTCCAGCAAAACTCGTTTCTGCACTTAATAATTGCCGACCGTTTTTATTGGCAATTTCAATGACCTTTGTATCGAAATTTTCGATTTTCAAATTATCACTTTTAGTGATGATAAGACTTCCAGGAGCAAAGTTTTGCCCGTTACTCTCAAACGGAACTTCACTAAACCGAACTCTTATTTCATTATTTAATAACTCGGCAAGAAATTGCGCATCCTGCATGCTATCCCATTTAGTGATATATCCGGCTGAACCCGGATTTGACCTATTCTGTATATTCCTCGCGATAGATCTTTTTGAACCTGAAATGATCTTTTTGCTGGCCACAGCGTCCAGCCCATATGCGTAAGGTAAGCTCCAGGCCGTTATATCATAGGTTACTGAATCTGCCAACTTTGTCTTTGGTTCAAAAAGGACCTTTACCATTTTTCCCTTCGGCTGATCTGTAGATATTACCAGGGTGTTTTCATCACTGTTGAAAGAGCCATTTCTATTTTCTCTAAAATTAAAGCCGCTGATCTTTCCGGAATTTGAATATGCATATTTGATCTCATGCAGGTCTAATAACTCTTTCAAAGATTCCAGTTTATCTGGAGTTCCGTTGAGAGCATAGCTTTTATACTCAAAATCTTCATGATCAAAATAATTCTGGAATTCGTTATTAAGTTCTGAAGCGTTTCTGGAGGCTACTTCAACCGTAGAAATTCCTGTGGTGTAGTGGTGTTTCAGGCGATCTTTTAGAGTAAGTATATAACCTTCATCTGTTTTAATGCCTAATCCTGCACGGCCATGGCCTGCCTGTTCATAGGTCATTCCAATTGCTCCATTAAAGGTAGGGTAGGTGTCCCCGTAACTAGGGTATAGCAGGTCAAATCTTTCACCTGTAAAATACAGCCATCCCTCCTTGTCAAAATAGCCTGCATGATTTTTTCCGATTCTCGTCTGGAAATCTCTCTGGAATGGCGTTATGATCTCGTGAAACGGTTCTGCTGCCGGTGCAAAATAATAGGGGTCATTAATTCCCTGTTCATGAAAATCTGCATGTATATGAGGCAACCACTGATTGTAAATTTTTAATCTTTCTCTGGTTTCTATTTGTGTAGCCCATGCCCAGTCACGGTTGAGGTCGAATAGATAATGATTTGGTCTACCCCCGGGCCATGGTTCATGATGCTCAGCGGCCTGCTGCGAAACGTTATAAGGCTCGTTTTTTACCTGATTATACCAGTTCACATATCTATCTCTACCATCAGGATTAATACAGGGATCTATTATAACGACTGTATTTTTAAGCCATTCTTCCTTTTCGGTAATCAAAGTATAAATGGTTTTCATGGAGGCTTCGGTACTGGAAGCTTCATTTCCATGAACATTATAACTTAACCAGACGATGGCTATATCAGATTCCGATCTGCCGTTTCCTATTCCAGCATTATTTAAATGGGCAGTTCTGATATTTTCAAGGTTGGCGATATTTTCTTTTGAAGAGATTATGGCATAGGTAAGCGGCCTGCGCTCATTAGTTTTTCCATAGGTATTGTACTCTACCATCGGGGAATTTTCAGCAATATGATTAAAATAATTAACCACATCTGCATGCCTGGAAAACTGACTTCCTAATTCATATCCAAGAAATTCTGAAGGGGATTGCTGGGCAATCAATGTATATGTGATCTGAAGTAAAAAACAAAAGAATAAGTACTGATGTTTCATTAAAACTAGGGTTTAGGAATAATGTCAGTAAATATATAACGTACATGGCATATTCGCCGGATGCGACCAGAATATTTATCTTTTATTCTTAATTATTCAATTCCAAACTTCATTTTGAAGCCATTCAGTAGCATCTTCAACGTATTCTACATAGTTACAGGGCTCATTATGTGTAAGGCCCGGCGCTACTATTAACCTAACATCGGTGCCTGCATTTCGTGTTGCTTCAACCCAATCCTGCGTTTCTTGCAACGGGAATAATTCATCATTTTCACCGTGAATGACATACATGGGCACATCAATCCTTCGGGCTTCTCCCTGCGGATTAAAAGTATTGTATGAACTAGCCATGGGTATGGATGCAGTAACAACCGTAGGCTGGGTTTCGCCATAGAACCAGGCTCCGTTACCTCCATTGCTATAACCATTTACTACAACTTTGGTTTCATCTACAGGTAAGTAATTTATAGCCAGATCAAAAAGGCTTAAAACCAGTACCTGGTTTGGAAACTCTATCCAGTCCAGAGTTCCGCCATTGGGACTAATGATAATAGGATTGATGCCTGCAAAACCTTCAGCCGCAAAACAATCTGTATTTTTATGGGCATCTGGATTCCCGCTGGAAGCTCCGTGTAAGGTCATTACCAGGGGTCTTGGGTTATTCGATAGATCGCCTTCCGGGATGATCACCCTGAAAAACCTTAAAACTCCATTAATATCTCTTATGGAAACATCATTAATCCCCGGCTGAAAATCTATAGCCTGAAAATCGGCCTCTACATCTTCAAAAGTTCTATCGGGATTGCTTGTCTCAGAATCATCTGAAGAACTACAGGAAATTAAAACGAAAACAGAAAGGGTTAGAAGAATTTTTAGAACACGAGAAGCCATAATAACGAAATTTTGACCTAGTAATTTAGAAATTAAATACTTAGCAATATTTTATCGATTGTTAAGACTTTCCTAAATATCCGGTAATTTATTTTAGTGTTCAAAAGACCTTATCTTTACGTGAAAATTTCAAAACTACTAATGTCGGCAGACTCCATAAAATATCCCGAAACCAACTATTTTACTCCCTTAATCCTGGATTATTTATCTGAAAAAGATGAGTTGAATGAATTTTATAACAGATTTCCGAAAATTGAAAATTTTGAAGCTCAAATAGATGAGAAGAGAAAGAACTATGACCATAGTATAAGAAAGGATCTTGCTGAGGTATTGAATGATCAGTATTCTAACCTTTCAGTTTCTGAAAAAACTAGGGAGAATATCGATTCAATAAAATCTGAAGATACTTTCACTGTGGTAACCGGTCATCAGCTTAATTTGTTTACCGGGCCATTATATTTTCTTTATAAGATCATATCTACGATAAATCTTACCAAACAGCTTAAAGATAAGTATCCGGATCACAATTTTGTGCCGGTTTACTGGATGGCTACTGAAGATCATGACTTCGAGGAGATCAACTTTTTTAATCTGAATGGCAAGAAATTCAAGTGGAACAATGCCGATAAAAGAGCCGGTAAAACTGCCGTTGGAAGCTTATCAACAGAAGGTTTGGAAGAAGTATACAAACTTTTTTCAGCTGAAATTGGCGGAGGTGAAAATGCAGAATTTTTAAAGGACCTTTTTGAGAAAGGTTACCTGGAACATGATAATCTTACCGATGCTACGCGTTATATAGCAAATGAGATCTTTGGTGAATATGGGCTGGTAATTATTGCAGCTGGTGATAACAGGTTGAAAAAACACTTTGTTCCTTATGCTAAAAATGAGCTAACCGAACAAAAATCCCTTCAGCAGACTTCAAAAGCTGTAGAGAAATTAAATGCGCTAGGATATAAAGTTCAGGTTAATCCAAGAGATATTAACCTTTTTTACCTGGATCATGAGATTAGGGAACGGGTGATTGCTAAAAACGAGAAGTTTTTTGTGAATGACACAGAAATCTCCTGGAGTAAAGAAGATATACTTCAGGAATTAAATAGCCACCCGGAACGTTTCAGCCCGAACGTAATGTTGAGGCCATTGTACCAGGAAGTGATCCTGCCAAACCTGTGCTATATTGGAGGTGGTGGAGAGTTGTCATACTGGCTGGAATTAAAGTCCTATTTCGAAGCTGAGAACATTACTTTTCCGATGCTATTATTACGTAATTCAGCCTTGCTCCAAAGCGAAAAACAAAATGATAAGCGTGAGAGATTGAACATTTCCATGCATGAGCTTTTCCTGAAACAACATGAACTCATCAATAGAAAAGTTAGAAAGATCTCGAATATAGATATTGACTTTTCTCCTCAAAAGGAACACCTGGTGAATCAATTTCAGTCTATGTATGAACTAGCTGAAAAAACGGACGAATCATTCCTGGGTGCAGTAAAAGCACAAGAAGTAAAGCAATTAAAAGGCCTGGATAATCTCGAAAAAAGATTATTAAAAGCACAAAAAAGGAAACTTAAGGATGAGGTGGAGAGGATCGCGAGGCTTCAAAATGATCTTTTTCCAAACCGTAGCCTTCAGGAAAGACAAACCAATTTTTCTGAATATTATGTTGAATATGGTTCAGAGTTAATAGACAAGCTTATGGCGGAATTAGATCCCCTGGAGTCTAACTTTAAAATTTTGACTTTTGGAAAATAGCAGAATGCATACCATTGATATTGATCTGGTTGAGATGACCCTGGACGTTATGAAATATGCCATTGATCGTATCTCAAATGTTACCCCGGAATTAGGGTCCCCCAAACAAGAAGAGGACTTGTTGAGAATTGTAGGAGAAACTATAACCCCGGAAGGAATTGGAGGTGAAAATGCCTTTCAGTTGTTCAGGGACGTTTTGGTGAAAGCTACAGTGCCTATAGATCATCCACGACATCTTGCTTTTGTACCTGCAGCACCTACACGTGCAGCGATCATGTTTGACCTGGTAACTTCTGCTTCCAGTATCCATGGAGCGTATTGGATGGAAGGAGCAGGAGGGATCTTCTGTGAGAATCAGGCCATGAAATGGTTAGTTTCATTAACCAAACTTCCGGAAGGAGCTTTCGGTGTTTTTACCAGTGGAGGGACAGCTGCAAATCTTTCGGCCCTGGTTACGGCAAGAGAAGAATGGAGGGAGCAAAAACCGAATCACGCTAAAAAGAGAGCACTATTGTTGACATCTACCGGAGCCCATAGTTCAATAAAATCTATGGCTAAGGTTATGGATGCAGATATCGACCTGATCGATTCCGGAGAGGAGCTTCTAACCGGAGAGGAGCTGAAAAAGGAGATAAATAATTTAAGTGAGGACGATAGGAATCGCCTGTTTGCCGTAGTTGCTACAGGAGGAACTACTAATGCCGGTATCATTGATGATCTTAAAGGGATTGCAGATGTCTGTGAGGATGAAAATGTCTGGTTGCACGTAGATTGTGCCTATGGCGGTGGAGCCCTTGCTGCGAACTCTGTAAGACACCTGTTTGATGGGATTGAAAAGGCAGATAGTATTACCATAGATCCTCATAAATGGCTTTTTTCGCCTTATGATTGTGGTGCTGTTATTTACAAAGATCTGGAACTTGCTAAAAAGGCTCATTCTCAAAAAGGGGCTTACCTGGAGATATTTAAAGATGAAGGTGCGCAGGGTTTTAATCCTGCAGATTACCAGATTCAGTTAACCAGGCGACTTCGCGGAATGCCTCTTTGGTTTTCACTTGCCATGCATGGTACCAATAAATATAAGGAAGCCATAGAGCAGGGTATAGAGCTGGCCAAGATTGCTGCGGAAAAGGTTAAAGAGAACGAGAATCTTGAATTGGTAAGACCTGCAAGTTTATCTGTAGTGCTTTTCAAAAGAAAAGGTTGGTCTGCTGAAGATTATCGCGATTGGACCTATAAGAATCATAATTCAGGCTTTGCCCTGGTAACACCTTCTATCTGGAAGGGAGACAGTGTGATCCGGTTTTGCTTTATAAATCCAGATACTACTGAAAATGATATAGACCAGATTCTGGCAACGCTGGAGGACTAGCGGGAAATGGGTTAGTTTTTTTATTGTCAGAATGTTTGTGTCTTTTTCAGCGTTTGAATTAATCGCCTTGTTGGTGTAACCCTGCAATTCAGATC
>CBDTXN010000095.1:0-11518 GCA_965364455.1 uncultured Flavobacteriaceae bacterium | reverse complement strand
ATTTCGGATGCTATAACAATTACAGTAGAATTATCGCTGCCATCGATCACTAGTTTCATTCCTTCTTCCGGCCCGGTAGGAAGTTTGGTACTATTAAACGGATTTAATTTAGATGGCGTTACCGAGGTTTCATTTGGGCCTAATACTGCTGAAATCATATCAATTTCCAGTACTCAAATTCAGGTAAGAGTTCCTCCACAAAATGGTAAATTACCCAAAGGGGTGAAGATATCCTTAGTCTCTCCCGGAGGTCAGTTCACTTCAAGTGAAAAATTCACCGTAACTAGAGGTAGTGCGCCTCCAAACCTGACCCCGGTAGCCAGTATCGTTACTCCGGTAAATAATTCCGATTTTAATGCATCGGCGGATATAGATATTACGGTAAACACTTCAGATCCTGATGGTACTGTATCTAAAGTTGAATTTTTTAACGGATCTACCAAGTTAGGAGAAGATCTTAGCAGTCCTTATGAATTTACCTGGACCAACGTTTCTTCCGGCAGTTATAATTTGACAGCTGTAGCCACAGATGATCTGGGAGCGACCGGTACATCTGATAATGTAAATATTCAGGTTCTTGAACCTGGAGGAAATCAGGCTCCGGAAGTGACTATCACATCACCAGGGAATAATTCCACATTTACGGCAATAGCCAATATTAATATAAATGCCTCAGCCTCTGATCCTGATGGTAGTATTACGCAGGTTGAATTCTTTAATGGTAGTAACAGTCTTGGGGTAGATCAAACCAGCCCCTATTCAATTTCATGGAATAATGTGACTGCGGGAAATTATTCACTAACGGCAGCCGCTACAGATGACCAGGGATTAATTACTACTTCAGAAATAGTTATTGTTACAGTAAATCCTTCCGGAAATATAAATGCTCCATCCAATCTGGTAGCGCAATGGATCTCATCAAGCCAAGTTGAAATTTCGTGGTTGGACAATTCTTTTGGGGAAGATGGATTTATTTTAGAAAGATCAACAAAACCAGATTTTACTGGTAAAGTAGAGGTGATTAGCCTTCCACCTAATTCAACCTCTTATGTTGATTCTAACCTGAACAGTAAAAAGGGTGGAGGAAATCTATATTATCGTATCAAGGCAGTAAATGGGAATATATCATCAGATTATTCTAATACAGCTTCAGCAGCTCCATTATCGAGTGGATTAGTTATTTCACCCGAAATTTTGGATGAGCTTTTGATAGATGAAAATGGTGGTCTTACTGTTTACCCGAACCCAACTACAGGTTATGCGACGGTGCAGTTTGTTTTAGATATGAATAGAGATTATAATCTCGATCTCTATAATTCCATGGGTATAAATTTACTCAAGATAGGAGAAGGTAAAGCAAAAGCCGGTAAAGAATATACTTTTGGAATAGAGGTTGGTCGATTCCCGGACGGTATTTACTTCATTATTCTTAAAACCAGAGATACTAATAAAACAATCAGGTTAATTATCAAAAGGTAATTGACGACTATTCAAATTCTGTGCTCAAATTGCTATTTTAAAGATTAAGTTTTAGGATTATAAGCCCTTGATCTACCCTTACTTTCCTTCTTAAACAAGTAGTTTTTTCAAGTTGAGTTACTTCTTTATGATCTAATTCCCTACTGCTCTTCAGATTGAAGGATACGATTTGTATCCAGAACTACTTCTACCATTTAAAAATGGTTTGAAACCGTAAAAATCGATAAAATCTAAAAAGGGAAAAAATTATGAAAGTCTCTATTATTACAGTGGTCTATAATAATGTAGATACCATTACTGAATGTATCAAATCTGTATTAAGTCAAACTTATAAGGATCTAGAATTAATAATAATTGATGGTGCCAGTACAGATGGCACCCAGGTCAAAATTGAGGAATTCAGGGATCAGCTGGGATATTATATTTCTGAAAAAGATTCAGGGATCTTCGATGCCTATAATAAAGGTATCATGAAGGCCACTGGCGATATCATCGGGATACTCAATTCTGACGACTTCCTGTACGAGCCAGATACAATTTCAAAGATCGTTGAAGCTTTTGAAACATCAAAGGCAGACCTGGTTTATGGTCACGGCATGTTTGTTAGTCAGAATAAGACCAATAAGGTTAAAAGGATCTATTCTTCAAGATCATTTAAAAGAAACTACCTGAATTTTGGGTGGATTCCCTTGCATCCAACAATCTATGTGAAAAAGGAACTTTATCAAAAGCACGGACCTTATAGTCTAAATTATACGATTGCCAGTGATTATGATATGTCGCTACGTTGGTTCGGAGATTCTACCCTTAAAAAGCATTTTCTAGATGAGTGGATCCTTAAAATGAGACTTGGAGGAAAAAGCACGACCATGCAGTTGCAGAAGCGTAAATCAACAGAAGATTTACGCATCATCAAAAAGCATAAACTGTTGGGTGTATTTACACTTTTTTTCAAGATCGGGAGAAAAGTACCTCAATATGTTCAGCCACATTTTATGAAACCTAAACTTCAGGCAAAGGAAAAGACGATAAAAGCCAGAAGTAATTATTCATTATGGAATCTTAACTCCCTAAAGAAGATTTTCATGATTAAGCATTTCTGAAATATTCACTTTTAGAGTTAATCTAATTCTTTGAATTATGGGAGGTCGCAGAAAAATAAAAGGAGAAGACTTTATACTACCTATATCGTTTGTGGTTCATATGCTTATTGTGAACCTAACTTTGTATTTGCTTACTCCATCTACCTACCTGGATATTTTTGCAATTATAAGTTATAATACTGCATGGCTTATAATTGCATCAATATTGAGTTTTTATTCCCTGGAGAGAAAGGAGCGGTTCATTACCCGTTTTCATAAATTCGTGATGCATTACTTTATTTTCACCCTGGCTTATTTTGCCATTTTCGCTTTTAGAAAAATTGATTTCGACGTTTCTCAGCAGTTAACGATTCTAGGTTTTATTTTCATACAACTAGCTATATATAGATGGCTGTTTTTCAAAATACGGAAGTGGTATAGAAAAAAAGGAGGAAATTTCGTTAATGTTGTGGTAGTAGGTTATGGAGGTAATATTGGTAAAATCAAGAAAATTTTCCGGCGTCCAGATTATGGATATCGCTATCTGGGGTATTTTGATCGTGAGAAAGACGAGAATTCTGATTACCTGGGGAAATTTGAAAATTGTTTTGAATACGCTATCCAAAACAGGGTAGATGAGATCTATTGCCTTTTATCCCAGCTTACAGACCATGAGGTAAAACAGTTGATACAGTTTGCTGATAATAATTTCAAAAAATTAAAATTAGTGCCCGATAACAAAGGCATCTTTACCCGGGCCATGAATGCAGAATTGTTTGAAACCATACCAGTTTTAAACTTAAGAAACTCTCCATTAGAACTTAATTATGCAAGATGTAGCAAAAGAATTTTTGATATAATTTTTTCCCTGCTGGTCATTATTTTTATTCTATCCTGGTTAGCACCTTTGCTTTTTATAATCATGAAATTTGAATCAAAAGGTCCGTTATTTTTTAAGCAATTAAGACATGGTTATAATCAGGAATCTTTCTGGTGCTATAAATTCAGATCTATGCGAATTAATAAGGACGCCGATAGAAAAATGTGTGTAAAAAATGATTGCCGGGTTACAAAACTTGGAAAATTCTTAAGAAGAACAAGTCTCGACGAATTGCCCCAATTTTTTAATGTGTTGATTGGTGATATGAGTGTAGTGGGACCACGCCCGCATATGCAGGCTCATACCATGGAATATTCTAAATCTGTGAATAAATATCTGGTGAGACATTATGCCAAGCCGGGAATCACAGGTCTGGCTCAGATCAAAGGTTTTCGAGGAGAAGTGAAAAAAAAGTCCGATATTATAAACCGTACCAGGCTGGATATCTTTTATTTAGAGAAATGGTGTCCCATTCTGGATTTTAAAATTATCTATTACACGATCTATAATTTTTTGAAAGGCGAAGAAAAAGCTTTTTGAACATATACTTATATAACCAAACCAATAGATTATGAAGACCTCCCGACTCCTAAAAATTTTAATGATAGCGAATGTATTCCTTTTATTATGCAGTTCCTGTGTTTCCAGGCAGGAGATAGTGTATTTTCAAAATGAATTAGATAACGTTAACTACGATCTTGATAAAAACGTGAAAATAAGACCGAATGATCAACTTACCATAAGAGTTTCTACACCGGAGCCTGAAGCTGCTTTACCTTTTAACCTAACCACCTCTGTAGGTTCTGATGCAAATTCCGGAGGAAATACAGAATTGGAAACTTATATGGTTGCAGAGGATGGAACAATCGAATTTCCTGTTTTAGGAACTATTGAGGTTGAGGGTCTAAATACTTTTGAACTTTCAAAAAAGATGAGGGATGCAATTTCAATCTATGTTAAAGATGCAATTGTAAATGTTCGGGTTCTTAATTTTAAGATTAGTGTGCTGGGGGAAGTGAAAAACCCCGGAACTTTTATTATTCAAGATGATTACATTAGTCTTCCGCAGGCACTTGGACTCGCTGGAGATATGACTATTTTCGGAAAACGTGAAAATATAATGGTGGTAAGAGAAATTGGTGGTAAAAAGACCAAGGCCTATCTCGACTTAACAGATTTTGAAACTGTAAGCTCTCCCTACTTTAACCTTATTCAGAATGATATAGTTTATGTGGAACCTAAGGGGACAAAAAGGCAATCTGCCAGTGTACTAAATAATGCCGGTAGCTACATTGCTATCATGTCTTTCCTTATTTCAACCATAATACTGGTAACGAATTGACGAAATGATCCATTCAAATAACAATAATGGCGTACATCAGGCTAATAAATTTAACCTGAGAAAAGAGCTGCAAAAATACCTTAGGTACTGGTATTGGTTTGTGGTTGGGGCAATTATATCGGTTATTGCAGGATTTTTCTATTTGAGGTATACCACACCAATTTATAGTGCCACCGCGAGTATGATCATTAACCAGGAAACAAGCAATAGCGGCGGGTCAGATATGCCTGATCTTGGCCTGGCTTCAGGTTTAAAAACGAATAACCTGGATAAGGAAATTGCCATTCTGAAGTCTAAAAGATTAATGCATGAGGTAGTTAAATCATTAGATCTTCATATTACTTATTTTATTGAAGGGCAGGTGAGAGATGTGGAGCTTTATGAAGATGTTCCTTTTGTTTTAAAGATTTTAAAGCTAAATGAGAATGACGAAACTAAACTAGGGGGTGAAAGTTTTAAGGTTGATCTTAAGCAGAATGGGGAACTGACCATGACAAATCTTCGAAATCTCCATGTTATTAATGCCCATGCGGGTTCGCCAGTAGATCTGGAGTTCGCTACGGTGGTTGTGGTACCCAAAGATGGGGTAAACAACTTTTCTAATATCACCCTGAATTTTTCAAGTATAGAGCAGGTGGCAGCAGGTTATCGTGGCAGGCTGAAAATAATCCAGGAAAAGGAAAATTCGAATGTTATCAATCTGGTGATGGAAGATCCAGTGGTTGAGAAAGCAAAGGATATTATTGACCAGGTGATCTTCGAATTCAATAAAGATGCCATCGACGATAAAAATCTTATAGCCAGTAATACAGCTAATTTTATTAATGAACGCCTTGATATAATTAACGATGAACTTGAAAATGTAGAATCGGGTAAAGAAGAATTCAAGGAAAGTAATCGCTTAACCGATATACGAACTGAATCGCAGATGTTTGTTCAAACTGCCAGTGAATATAACGAAAGAAGACAGGAAATTGGTACCCAAATGGAATTGGTCAATGCCATGTTAGATTATCTTTCTTCCAGTTCCAATTCAGAACTTTTACCGGCTAATTTGGGGATTCAGGAAGGTGCGGTTAATCAACTAATATCAGAGTATAACAACCTGGTGCTTCAGCGTAACAGGATCATGAGAAGTTCTACAGAACTGAATCCTGCCGTTATTCGAATCAATAACAATATAGAGCAAATAAAATCCAACATTCTTCAAAGTTTACAACGGTTAAGGAATAATTTACGGATATCACAAAATGAGGTAAACAGACAGGTGCAAAGCGTAGGATCCAAGATTCTGGCTGTGCCATCCCAGGAAAGGGAGTATAGAGGAATAGAAAGACAACAAAGTATTAAGGAAGCGCTTTACCTTTATTTATTACAGAAGCGTGAAGAAAATTCTTTAGCCCTGGCCGTTACGGCTCCTAAAGCCAAAATTGTTGATAGTGCTCACAGTAATTACTTAATTGTTGCACCAAAAAAGAAAAGTATAATCCTGGGATCACTTGTTTTAGGACTCTTTATTCCATTTTCGTTCATTTATGTTAGAAATCTAATTGATAATAAAATTCGAAAACGTTCAGATATTGAAGACTATACCCGGGAAATAGCTGTTGTTGGTGAGTTGCCTAAAGTAAAACAGAAAAAGGAGTTAATTATAGACAGGCATGATAGATCTATGCTGTCTGAATCTTTCAGATTCCTTCTAACGAATCTGCAATTTCTTTTACTTAAATCTAACAGTACGACCCAGGCTAAAACCATTTTGGTTACCTCCACAATTAAAGGAGAGGGTAAAACCTTTACGGCAATAAACTTAGCTTTGACATTAGCCCATAACCAGAAAAAAGTATTGCTTGTTGGTGCTGATTTGAGGAATCCAAAATTAAATCAATTTCAGGATAAAAAAGATAATAACTTAGGTATAAGTGATTTTTTGGCTAGTGATAAAAAATGTGTTGAAAGTTTTATTTCTAAATCAAAACTTCATAGAAATCTGAATATTCTGGGATCGGGAAGTATTCCTCCTAATCCATCTGAACTTTTAAGGAATGAGAAAGTAGAGGCTATGTTCAATGATCTCAAAAACTCTTACGACTATATGATTATAGATTCAGCTCCAACGATGTTAGTTACAGATACCCTGATAATAAATAGATTTGCAGATCTTACCCTTTACATCGTAAAAGCCGGATTCACAGATAAGGATCTTCTGGAATATGTTCTTGCGAATACAAGGTCTGGGAATATGTCTAATGTCAATTTTATACTTAATAGTGTTCCGAATAATGATCTGGGCTACGGAAATAAATATGGTTATGGATATGGGGAGAAGAAAAAACCTGAGTTTGACTGGAAGTCTTATTTTAATTCCAAACCTGTTAAAAACTAAACAATGATATAACCTTCCAATCTTGATATCTGGCAAAATAAATGTTATTTCAAAATATTAAGCCTGTTCCTTCGTTCTGGAACAGGCTTTTTTTATTGTTCTTTCCAGAATTTACAAATTCATTTATTAAAATCGATTAGGTGAATATTGAATAAAAAGTAAGGGTGGAAATGCCCTTTAATGGCACTTTTCTTTTTAATAGTTTATATCATTTAACTATTTGGTAAACAGAATGATAAAAAAGATGAATAACGGTAATAAAATAAGCAAATGTTGCATTCATGGCCTTTCTTATTGACTAGTTTTACAAATTAATAATCATGGAGTGCATTTTCATCTGAAACGGTGCCTTTGTCCATCCTTATAAATCAGATACTATGATTAATTTCTTTTACATTGCCTCCATATGTCTCGCTATCCCCGGGGTTTTGATTTCCCTGTATCTTTTAAGAACACACCTCCGTAAGTAATCTCAAAACTTGTAGTTTTTCTGTCTGGTTTTCAATGCCAGAAAGAGAGAATTAATAAAATAAGTCTTTATAGTAATAAATAGTTCGATTCTGTTTTTGAATATTTCCAATCTGAAATTCGGATGACTTCCTGCTTCCAGAATTCTCTATTATTTCCTTAAATTTGACCGCGTTTCAGGATTTAAAAATTATCAGGATTTTAAATATATGCTAGACAATCTCTTACAAAAAGGTCTTTTCGTTTTAGTGCTTTTAACCGGGTTCTTTTCCCAGGCACAGATTCATGATCCTGTAAGGTGGAATACTGAAGTAGAAAAGATTTCAGAAGATGAATACAAGTTGATCTTCAATGCCTCAATTGAAGATAAATGGCATCTATATGCGCAGGATCTTCCGGAAGGTGGAGCATTGCCAACCGTTTTCATATATGAGGAATCTGGAGAAAAATATGAGTTGATCGGTCAAACGGAAGAAAGTGAGTCTATTACTGAATATGATAAGGTATTCGAAATGGACCTGAGTTATTTTGCTAACTCTGCAACCTTTTCCCAGAATATTAAAGTATTAGATTCCGGTTTAGCGATTATTGATGCTAAAGTGGAATACCAGGCTTGTGATGATGAGACCTGTATTTTCGATTCCAAAGATCTTGAATTTGTTATCAACGAAAAGATTGTTGCAAAGGAAACTATTGAGGGAGAAAAGGAGGTTTCGGAAGAATCTGCCGAAGCCGAACTGGTAAATCCTGAAGAAGAAAGATCATATTGGGGAATTTTTATAGTTGCTTTTCTATCCGGTTTTGCTGCATTGTTAACTCCGTGTGTATTCCCTATGATCCCAATGACGGTAAGTTTCTTTACCAAACAAAGTAAATCCCGTGCCGCCGGAATAAGGAATGCCATTTTTTATGGTATTTCTATTATTGTGATATATGTGCTTCTGGGATCACTGGTAACTCTTATTTTCGGAGCCGACTCATTAAATGCACTATCCACGAACGTATGGTTCAATCTTATATTCTTCGTGTTATTGGTAGTTTTTGCAGTTTCTTTTATGGGAGCTTTTGAGATCGTATTGCCGAGTAGTTGGGGAACCAAAATTGATTCTAAAGCCGATAAAGGTGGCTTGATAGGAATCTTTTTTATGGCCTTAGCTCTTGCTATCGTTTCTTTTTCATGTACCGGACCTATTGTTGGAACTTTACTGGTTGAAGCCGCCTCTAAAGGCGGAACTGCGCCAATCATAGGGATGCTCGGTTTTTCTCTGGCAATCGCTCTTCCTTTTGGCTTGTTTGCAGCCTTTCCGGGGTGGTTAAATACATTGCCTAAATCTGGAGGCTGGTTAAATACGGTGAAAGTTACCTTAGGTTTTCTTGAGCTTGCTCTGGCCTTTAAATTCTTATCAAACGCAGATCTCGTCTTACAACTGCATCTACTGGAACGTGAAATATTTCTGGCAATATGGATAGCTATTTTTGGAATGCTGGCACTTTATTTATTCGGAAAGATACAGTTACCTCACGATACCAAATCAGATCATATTTCGGTGGGTCGCCTTGTTACCGGCCTGGTTGCCTTGATCTTTACGATATATCTTATTCCTGGTCTTTGGGGAGCTCCTCTTAAACTGATTAGTGGTTTTCCTCCTCCAATGCAATATAGTGAGTCACCGGACGGCATTGGAACTTCCAATACAGGCGTAACCTCGAATGCTCAAAGTCTTCCTGAAGGAGCTAAATACGGACCGCACGATATAGTATCTTTTCATGACTATGAAAAAGGACTGGCCTATGCAAAGGAGAAGGATCTCCCGGTCTTAGTGGATTTTACTGGGCACGCCTGCGTGAATTGCAGAAAAATGGAAGAAAGGGTATGGAGTGAGCCGCAGATTCTTAATCTTTTGAGGAATGAACTTGTTTTAATTTCTCTATATGTAGATGATAAAAGGAAATTACCTGAATCTGAACAATACATATCTGAAACTACTGGAAAGGAAATTGAAAGTATTGGTAATAAATGGAGTGATTTTCAAATTACCAGATATAAAGCTAATGCCCAGCCTTATTATGTGCTAATAGATCATAACGAGGATAAATTGATCTCACCATCAGCCTACGAGCCAGACGCAGATGAATATTATAACTGGCTAAAAAAAGGTATCGAAAATTTTAATAAAAATGGTGCTCAACCTGTTCAGGGACTTAGTGTTGAGTCTGAAAGTGTATTTCAGTAACTAGTTGTTATTTCTTTTACGGTAAATTCCTTTAAACGCATTATTCAGAAGATTTCCTCTCTTGTCATAAATTTCCCATAACTGGGTGACACTACCATCGGGATTTTTAGTCCAGGTTATCTGGTTATAATATTCTCCTTTCTCACCTTCTGAAATTTCACTTTTCAAAATCATCTCATTTTCAAAAGCTTTTCCCTTGAGTTTTAAGATATTCCCAGTATTGCTAATCCAAAGCTGGTTCCAGGTTTCGTTTTCGGGATCATAATAGTTAAAACTTTTACCTGAACCACCATTTTCACCGGTCCAATTTTCGCTAAGAATACAATTGTCTTCCAGCTTTTCAATTAGATTTTCACCAACTTTTTCTCCCTTCTCATTAAACACTTCCCAATCTCCTACCCAGAAATCAAATTGAGCATGTTCAGGTGTGCAACAAGCACAATTTGAAATTTGGGAAAAACTTAAAAATGGAATTATTATTAGGAGAAAAGGTAATTTTCGTTTCATATCGTTGAATTTTCCAATGCTCAATATAATAAATAGAGTATTTAGAGAATTGAATTTGATATGAATGCATTTATTCGCGATGTGGATGCCAATCAGGCTTTTTCCACCGTTTTACGATCCCAACCTCGGTCTGCATTTAATTGCTTTTGTTCTTTTATACTCTCCTTTCGTAAACTATATAGAGTGTATGCCATATAGCCGGCATAGAGGACAGAAAATATGCCTATCCCTACTTTTCCGCCTTTGATGGCAGCTTTCTTACCTGATTTATAAAGTACTCCTCTTATTAAAAATTTACTAGCTAGTTTAAGTACATGTCCTGTTCCCATAGTGTTTTTTAAAAAAATTTATTCTGCCAATTCAGGATTTTCCTGTTGGTTTTACTAATAGTTCATTAACGTTCACTGTTTCTGGTTGCGAGATGGCATAAAAAACGGCATCGGCAATATTCTTGGCCTCTAATTTAGGTTCATCTCCGCCATAATCCTTGTCATTCAATAATTCCTGATCTGTGATATCCTTACGAAGATCGGTTTCAACTGTCCCAGGTTCTATCGCGGTTACGCGTATATTATATTCCGGAGAAAGCTCCATTCTCATCGCTTTTGATAATTCAATAACTGCAGCTTTCGAAGCTCCGTAAACGGCACCACCGGCAAAGATCTCCTTACCGTCTACTGAGGCAATGTTTACAATATGCCCATTTTTTTCTTGCTTCATTATTGGTAAAACGGAGTAAATACAGCGTAAAGTTCCTTTCACATTAACTTCAATAGTATTTAGCCACTCGTCAAGGTGACGATTCTTAAGATATGTAAGAGGCATGATTCCGGCAGAATTCACCAGTAAATCTATTTTTTGATACTTCTCTATTATCGCATTGAATCCCTTAGATACACTTTCTGTACTGCTCACATCCATTTTTACAATAAAACTTTCATTGGGAAGTTCTTTTTTAATCTTCTCCATTTTATCCACACTTCTGCTGGCTAATACAACTATATAATTTTCTGCAGATAAATTTGGCAAGCTGAATAACCTGTAATCAGCTTTAAGTCACATGCAGCTAAACAGATAGCACGAGCGACTCTATGTCCAGAACTAATAACCATAAACCAGATCAGAAACAAAACACAGGGG
>CBDTXN010000094.1:0-11595 GCA_965364455.1 uncultured Flavobacteriaceae bacterium | reverse complement strand
AAGTTTAAAAAGTAATTGGGAATTGACAATTGAAAATGGATAATTGAGATTCCTTCACTGCGCTCGGAATGACTTTAAATTACGTCACTGCGAGTAAAACGACGCAGTCTCATCTGTTCGTCACCCTGAACTCGTTTCAGGGTCTTTTGAGATGCTGAAATCGAAGATTCAACGAAGTTAAACAAGTTCAGCATGACGTGGAACTTTCAACAGAAAAAATAAATATATAGATATGAATTATTACATACTTAAATACAAACTGGCTGAGAATTATCTTCAGGACAGAGGTCAATATCGTGCTGAGCATCTGGGTTTAGCCAAAGAAGCTGCTGAAAAAGGGAATCTTGTTCTGGGTGGCGCCATGGATGATCCGGCAGATGAGGCCATTCTTATTTTTCGCAATGAAAATGATCAATTGGCAAGGTCATTTGCTGAAAATGATCCTTATGTGAAGAACGGATTGATAAAAAAATGGGAGGTAAGAAAATGGAATGCGGTGATAGGCAGTAAAATTGATAAATAATGGAGATTGATAATTGTTAGTTGCAAGAAGAATAAACTTTAAACTTAAATTCAAAATGATATGATTTATCAAAAAACAAGTATGATTATTTCAATTATTCTATTGCATACTTCATTAATCTATTCACAAGAAACATATAAAGATATTTTAGGAAGAGACTATATACCGGTCAATCAAGAATTGTATGAAACAATTGTCTCGTTAGATAAAAAATTATTTGATGCTTACAATTCCTGTGACATGGATACACAAACCGCTCTATATTCAGAAGATTTAGAGTTTTTTCACGATGAAGGAGGCTTGTCCACCTCCAAAGAAAAAGTTTTAAATGCCATCAAAAATAATATTTGCAACAAGACTACGAGAACCCTAATTAAAGGCAGTATAGAGGTTTACCCTATAAAAGATTATGGAGCTGTCGAAATAGGGTATCACACATTCAATAGCAAAAGAACACCAGAAAATAAATCGAAAGCAAGTAGGTTTATTCTAGTTTGGAAAAAAACAGATGAAAATTGGACTGTAACAAAAGTTATAAGTCTTCATTAAGGAGGGAAATTCCCACTTCAATTTATTCTGCTTTTACAACTACGGGCATTTTGAAAACTGTGGAAACAGGTATTCCACGTTTACTGGCTGGATAGATCTTTGGAAGCGAATCTATACTTTGTCTTAACCAGTTTTCGATTTCAGGTAATTGCCGGGTCACGGTAGTGTCTACTTTTACCGAATCTATTTGAGGTTCCCCCTCCTTGGTGATCTCCAAATAAATATACAGAGTGTCGTTAATACTTTCAGTAACTACCGGTTGCTGGCTGGCTAAAAATGAATAAATAGTGGTGGCGACAGTCCGTTCAAAACAATTCTTGGCCGCAGCAAGTTCAGTTTCATTCTGGCAGTTTTCAAAAGCGGGATATTCATCTACTTCCTTCCAGTTAAGGGAACGGGATTCTTGTTCCAGAACCTCTTCAGAAGAGATCTTTTTCGTTTCAAAATTGCAGGAAGTAAGTATTAATGTAATTACAAAAAGTAAAACTTTTTTCATTGGCAATCCGCTTTCGGATTTCAAAAATAGTGAAATATAGCAGGTTAGTAAAAAATGAACAGATTAAAAATTAACAATTAGTTTTCTATAGCCTCTAGATCCAACTTTTGAATTTGATCCTGCCAGTTTGATGAATTTACATCAATGTTTCCAGTATAGAGTAGATATCGTTCGGTTTTAGTAGTAGAGGGATGAAAAGCCTTAATCAAATGATTATTTATATTCATGATCATACCCATATCCAAATTTTGGTCGGCATAGATCCTGTAAAGGACGATATCATCCATAAACGCATTCTTTTTTAAGACATAATCACTCGTTTCTTTTTCAATATTTTCAGCTTCAACAAGTTTGTCTTCCAGGTAGATCTGGCGATCTGCATTAATATATACGTCTACTGTGAAAGTTTCTTCAGATTCTTGCTGAAAAGGTATATCGGAAAGTATAATAGAAAGTAGAATAAGGATATAATTCATGGGTATTTGGGCTTATTTAGAAAGGTGTATTTCTTTTTTCAATTCACTAATTCTGTATTCAGCAACTGAGAGCATATCCTTGCGACCGTATTCTTTGTATTTATCAACGAAATCCTGATAAAGTTTCAGCACTGCTCCCTTATCTTCAAAATGACCATCTGCAGCGATTGCTAACTCAATTGAAGCTCTTTCGCTATCGGGATTCTCTTTAAGAGCCTTTTGAAAACTAATATAGGCGCTACGGAAATCTTCCTGCCTTTTATAGGTCAAGCCGAGATTTATGTATTCTGAATGGGCTGGTCGGTTTTTGATGAATAGCGCCATTGTAAAATGCTCCCGGGCTTTTTTTACTTCGTCTTTTTTAAGATATAAAGCACCAAGATTGGTGTGAACCGCTCCATTCATATTTTGAATCCCCAGCATTTTTTTATAAGTCTCGATGGCTTTGTCGATCTGATCTGATCTTCGATATGCCGAAGCGAGTTTCTCCAGGATGAATTCAGATCCTTCACCAAGTTCAAGAAGGTTTTCGAAAGCTACAGTAGCTTCCTCGAATTGCAATGCGGCAAGATAGGCCTGACCTAGAATGGATAATAATGAGGTATTATTAGGCCTGGTTTTTAGACCGGTTTCACTTAGATGTATGGCATTATGACGCTTTCCGCGCATCAGCTCATATTTGGCCGTTTTATAAAGGGCTCCCTGGTGAGTGGAATCCAATCCCACAGTTTTAAAATACAGGTTTATGGCTGAGCTGTCCTTTTCCTTTTCTTTAACCAATGCCAGCCTATAAACAAAACCTGCATTGTCGGGGTATTTTTCGCCAAGCGCACTAAATAGACTGTCAGCCGCTTTGTATTCTCTATCTTCTAAAAGTAATTCCCCATAATCCTGAGCTGTAATAACCCGGTCTGGATTTAGTTCCAGTACTTTTCTGTAGTTCTTAAGGGCATGAGCAATTTGCCCAGTTTGCTGCTGAAGCTTTGCCAGTTTCAAATACACTTTTTCAGATTTTGGATCCATAACTTCAAGAAGTTTTATGGCTTCTCTTTGCTTCCCAACTGCGGCCAGGCTATCTGAAATAATTAAAGCCGGAGACTGAGCTCCGACTTTAAAACAAATTAAACAAAGTATGATATAAACTATCTTTTTCATTCTCCTACTTTAAATGCGATTGGCAAAGAATACATTACACTAACTTTTCTTCCTTGATGCATTCCGGGCTCCATGGATGGGAGACTTGAAATAACACGTTTAGCCTCTTCTTCAAGCTCTCGATGCGGAGCTCTGGCTCTAACATCAACAACATCTCCGGTTTCGTCAATTCTGAATTGTACTATAACCCGGTTTACACCAGTAAGACCTAGACTTTTTCCAAGACTGGAATCAAAATTCTGATTGACAAATAACGATATGTTCCTCGACATACATTTTTTTCGTTCTTCATTGGCATTTAAATTTTCACAACCCGGATAAACAGGAACTTCTTCTACTACAGCAAACGGGTATTTATCCAATGTACTTCCACTTTTAGATGAAGCAGGAGGGGGAGGGGGAATAGTTCCGTTTTTATCATTATTGTTTTGTATGGAAATACTAGGGTTTTTTCCATCTTTACCCTGGTTGTATATAAGTGTCTTTTCTTTATCAATGATCTTTACCGCGGTATATCCCTCGTTCCTGGCCATTTCATCCAGTGCTGTTTTAATTTTAGCTTTATCTTCTGCAGACTGATTTTTAAAATCTTCAATCTCAACAGTAATAACATTTTTTGTCTTTGAGTCTGCGATAATTGCCTCTTCTGGGCTATGATCTTCGGAACAGGCCACATAAGTCAGCATGGCCAGCATGAAAGGAATAACCAGTAGAAATTTGAATTTTGAAAGTTTTGATGATTTGTTTTTTTGTAACATAACAATTCGTTTTTTGATTAATGAATGATTGAAAAATTGATTTGTAAATGAGATGTCTTTGGTATTGAAAGCAGAATTAAGCAATTGTTCAAAATAAGTTTTCCTTGATACAGTTTTTACTACTTCATCATCGGCAATATATTCATGAACACCTGCTATTCGTGACTGAAAAACATAGATCAATGGATTGAACCAGAATATGATCTTTAGAAATTCAAAGAATACAAGATCATAAGTGTGTTTTTGTTTAACATGAACCATTTCATGAGATAGGATCTGCTTCTTTTCATCCTGACTTAGGTCGTTTCCTAGATAAATAGTATTAAAGAAAGTATAAGCAATTTTTGAATCCGGGACCGTGATGATCTTAAGGCCGTTTTCAGACCCAGTAATTCCGGAATTTGAAAGTTTTTTCAGATTAAAATATTTATAAATGAAAACCGCTAGTGATATTATAGCTCCATTCAGGTATGTAATGAGCCACCAATTTGGTTCCCATCCTCCTTCAGCATTTATGACTACTATAGGCAGGTTCTGAATATAGAGATCAGGCTGTTTAGCCAGGGCAGAAGGAATGATCACTCTTGCATTTTCGGGAACCGCGCTTACAAGAAATTCAAGTCTTAACAAGGGAATTATAATCGCAAGTATTGGAGTTGCTAAAAGGTATAGCCTGTTGTAATTGAAAAAAGTCTCTTTCTTCAATAAGACGTCATAAATCAGTAGAAAAATTAACTGGAAGAAAAGGACCTGTAATATATAATGTATCATGATTCGTTCTTTTTATTGATCTCCTTCATAATGCTTTCGAGCTCTTCAGTGCTCAAATCGTTCTTCTTCATAAAAAATGAAACCATACTTTTAAAAGAACCATTGAAGTAATTGTTCATCAATTGTTTCATGCTCTGGTCGCTATAGGTTTCCTTCTCAAGGATCGGAAAGTAGATATATCCCTTTCCTTTTTGCTTATGATCTACAAAACCTTTGGATTCCAGTATCCTTACGATGGTAGAAACAGTGTTGTAAGCAGGTTTAGGTTCGGGCATAGATTCAATGATATTCGCCACATTCGCCTTTTTTAATTTCCATAAGATCTGCATGATCTCTTCTTCGGCTTTCGTTAATTGTTTCATTTATAATGAATTTAGTTTTGCTAATATAAACTAAGTATTTAGTTTAAACTAATTTGTTAGTTAAAAAATGAAATTTTGTTGATTATATTCGTTGAATAAATTGAACGAATGGAAATAGTTTTATTGATAGTGGCAGGCTTATTTATGATCCTAGGGATACTTGGAAGTTTTCTGCCGGTTTTGCCCGGAGTACCTTTAAGCTGGATAGGTTTATTGATTTTTTATCTTATTCCCGGGGTCGGTATGAATTACCTTTTTTTAGGAATAACCCTGGCAGTGGCTATAATTTTTTATATTCTCAATCTTGTGATCCCAGCGATGGGAACAAAAAAGTTTGGAGGTAGTAGGAAGGGGATGATCGGTGCTACCATAGGATTGCTAATAGGTATTTTTGCTCCAATTCCTTTCGCGATCCTTATCTTTCCATTTATTGGGGCTTTTGTTGGTGAGATCATTAATAAGAGTGATTCAAGAACTGCAGGTAAGGCAGCTTTTGGTTCTTTTGTAGGACTTCTTGCTTCAAGTTTTATGGAGTTCATTGTAACTTTTGCCTTCCTTATACTTTTTCTCTATCAGTTCTGGTCGTACAAGGCTTTTATTTTATAAACCTGCCTCATTTTCAGAAACCTTTAAATAAGCTTACTTTTGCAAAAAAAAGAAAGGAATGTTGGATTTTATTGTAGTTGGAGCAGCCCAGGCGGGATTGGCCATGGCTTATTATCTACAGGAACAGGATAAAGATTTCCTGGTTTTGGATAAGGAGTCTGAGATTGGTGCCTCCTGGCTTAACAGGTGGGACTCTCTTACACTGTTCACTCCATCTGAATTCAATAATATGCCCGGGATGAAATTTCCTGCCCAGAAAGGACATTATCCTTCCAAGACCGAAGTAGCTCAATACTTTAAAGATTATACAGAGAAATTTAATATTCCGGTGCAATTAAATACCCTGGTTGAAAATATTTCACATCATGATGATCATTTTATTCTGAGGAGCTCTGAAGGAGAAATGAAAGCCAGGAATGTGGTTATCGCCACAGGGCCATTCCATATTCCTTATACGCCTCCGTTCTCTAAAAAGATAGATGAGGATGTTTTTCAGATCCATAGTAATTATTATAAGAATCCAGATCAGCTTAAGGATGGAAAAGCGATGGTAGTGGGTGCCGGTGATAGTGGTTTCCAGATTCTCGATGAGGTTTCTGAAGAAAATGGCAGGAAAGTCTATTTTTCAGGAACAACAGATGTCAAAGTACTTCCGCAGGAGATCCTTGGGAAAACTTTATGGTGGTGGTTTACAAAATCGGGATTTTTAAGTTTTAGCCGGGATACCTGGCTGGGCCGAAAAATATCCAAATCCAGACAGCCGGTTATTGGAACTCCGGTTAAAGAAATTCTGGATAGAGATAATGTGGAACCTGTAGGGAAGACTAAAAATGCCGAAGGAGAACTGGTTGTGACCGAAAAGAAAAAGATCAAGGATCTCAAGAATATCATCTGGGCGACTGGGTATAGACCAAATTTCAGCTGGATCGAAGGCCTGGAGCTGACCAAGGAAGGTTACCCACAACATTATCGCGGAGTCAGCAATATTGAAGGGCTTTATTTTATTGGTCTTCCATGGTTGCACACCCGTGGTTCTGCCACTTTAGGAGGAATAAAAAAGGATGCTAAGTATTTATCTGACCATATTAAAAAGAACGAGAATAAATGATAATAACAGATACGCACACCCATTTATATAGTGATTCATTTGATGATGATAGAAATGAGGCTATTCAGGAAGCTATAGATAATAATGTGAAAAGGTTTTTTATTCCGGCTATAGATTCAGGGACTACTCAGAGTATGTACGAACTGGAAAAAACTTTTCCTGAAAATGTCTTTCTAATGATGGGGCTGCACCCAACTCATGTGAAGGAAAATTTCGAAGAAGAACTTAAGCATGTTGAAGAGGAGTTGGATAGGAGAAAATTCTATGCGGTAGGTGAAATTGGTATCGATCTTTACTGGGATAAATCAACATTGGGGATTCAACAGGAGGCTTTCCGAAGACAGATTCAGTTCGCCAAGGATAGAGAATTACCAATTGTAATTCATTGCAGGGATGCCTTTGATGAGATCTTTGAAGTTCTGGATTCTGTAAAAGATGATAAGCTTTTCGGGATTTTTCATTGCTTTACTGGGACTCACGAACAGGCCAAGCAAGCTCTTTCTTACAATATGAAGTTGGGGATTGGTGGGGTAGTGACCTTTAAAAATGGCGGGATAGATAAATTCATGAACCAGATCCCTATCGAAGAACTGGTCATGGAAACAGATTCGCCCTACCTGGCACCGAAACCTTACCGTGGAAAAAGGAATGATCCTGTTTATATTCTGAAAGTAGTTGAGAAACTTGCTGAGTTATACGATTTGCCTGTGGAGAAAGTAGCAGAGATCACCACAAAAAACTCAAAGGAAGTTTTCGGAATTTAAAGCTGTTAAAGAGATTTTTTGTTCATTTGTCAAAATAATTTGGATATAGGTGCAAAATTTTGATGATATAAGATTTTATAAGGATGAAGAGGTAAACGATGCCTTAAAGGATTATGTTAAACATCCTATGGTTAAGGCCTTGTTACAATTCACTTTTCCAGACCTTGGGTCCAGGGATATTGAGGCTATAGTTGGCGAGTGTCATTCCATTGCAGATTTTCAGACAAAGGTGATATACCTTAGTGTGGAAAAGGTTTTGGAGAAAACCAGTGAAGGCCTAAGCGATAATGGTTTTGATGAGCTGGATCCTTCAGATTCCTATTTTTATATCTCTAATCACAGAGATATTATTCTGGATACCTGTCTTATAAATTATACGCTGCATAATCATGATATGGTGATGACGGCTTCAGCAATCGGAGATAATCTGGTTCAAAAACCATTTTTGATGGCTTTGTCCAAACTAAACCGGAATTTTCTTGTACTTCGTGGTCAGAGCCCGAGGGAAATGCTGAAAAGTTCGATGAAACTTTCAGAATACATCAAGAAACTGTTGCTGGAAGATAAGCGGTCCGTATGGATGGCGCAACGGGAAGGAAGGACTAAAGATGGTAACGACTTTACTCAGCAGGGGGTGTTGAAAATGCTTGGAATGGCAAAAGGGAAGGAAGATATCCTGGACTATTTTGCCAGCCTGAAGATTGTTCCTGTAGCCATTTCTTATGAATTCGATCCCACTGATATGCTGAAAATGCCTGAAGTTCTTGCTAAAAGAATGAAGGAGGAATATAAGAAGACAGCGAATGAAGACTTTAATAGTATCATGCAGGGGGCGATGGGTCAAAAAGGTCGAATTCAGTTAAATGCCGGTCAGGTATTGACGAAAGAGGACTTTGATGAGATCAGGAAAAAAGACCTTTCTATAAACGACCAGCTAAAGGAAGTCGCTACATTAATAGATAATGCCATCCATAGTAACTATAAACTATGGCCGGCGAATTATATAGCCTACGATCTGCTTAAAAATGAAAGCAGGTTTGAAGGTAAAGAGTACACAGATAAGGAAAAAAGACAATTTGATCGCCGTATAAGCAGAAGGGTTGATGTTAAGAACCCATTAGCATTGAATAGCTATTTACTGATGTATGCGACCCCGGTGATTAATAAAATGTCTTTGGATGAAGAGTAATTCCAGAATATTACTGATTTATACCGGTGGTACCATTGGTATGATAAAAGACTACGATACCGGGGCCTTAAAGGCTTTTAATTTCGATGAGCTTTTACAGAATATTCCGGAATTGAAGATCCTGGAACATGAGATCGAAACTTTAAGTTTTGAGGATCCCATAGATTCCTCAAATATGAACCCGGCCTACTGGGAGCTGATCGCCAAGACCATAGATGATCATTACGATCTTTATGATGGTTTCGTTGTTTTACACGGTAGTGATACCATGTCTTATACGGCATCGGCATTAAGTTTTATGTTTGAGAATCTTACCAAACCTATAATTTTTACGGGTTCACAATTACCTATCGGTGATTTGAGGACAGACGCCAAAGAGAATCTTATCACGAGCATTCAGATAGCAGGTTTGCAGAAAAATGGAAAGCCGGTAATTTCAGAAGTTGGATTATATTTTGAATATAAGCTTTATCGTGCGAATCGCACAACTAAGATAAATGCTGAGCATTTTCAGGCTTTCGCGTCGATGAATCATTCAGCTTTGGCAGAATCTGGAGTTTATTTGTCGGTAAATTACAAGTCACTGTGGAAGCCTAACCGAAAACAAAAGACAAAATTACATACCGGCTTTGAAAACGAGGTCTTAGTATTAAAAATGTTTCCGGGGATAACGGCGAGCACAGTAGAACATATGCTTTCAAAGGAAAACCTGAAGGGGGTAATCCTGGAAACCTATGGCAGTGGAAATGCTCCAAACGCCCCCTGGTTCCTCGACATTTTAAGTAAGAAGATAAAAGAAGGTCTTAGGATTGTAAACGTTACACAATGTATAGGTGGTAGCGTTACTATGGGGCAGTATGAGACCAGTGTAGGTCTGAAAAAGATAGGTGTGGTTTCAGGAAAAGATATCACAACTGAAGCTGCAGTATCAAAATTGATGTATCTTTTAGGAAAAGATTTATCACCTAAAGTGTTCAAGACTATCTATGAAACCTCTTTGCGGGGGGAAATGTCCTAAAATTAACGGCTTGTACTTGACGGGAAAGTTTTTTTTTTGTTATTTGCCGGCCCTAAACAATAAACAGAGAGGTGGCCGAGTGGTCGAAGGCGCACGCCTGGAAAGTGTGTATACGTCACAAGCGTATCGAGGGTTCGAATCCCTTCCTCTCTGCTAAGTGTTTTATTAAAAATAATTTATATCTTTAACCCTTTAACTAATTAAATTAAGACAAACAGTAATGAAAAGATTATTTTCTATTTTGGTAATCGCCGCGATTACGGTTCTTGGGGCCTACAATCTAAAGGCGGCTAACAGCGCGAATACTTTGCCAGGAACGATTGTGACCTTTGTACAGGATGACGAGGAAGCAATGGCCGGTGATGAATTGGAAGAAGAAGAACTTGGTTTTCACCAGGAGCTTAAAAAACGTTTCATCGAAGGTGGTCCTGCCTTTATGGGGATCGTTCTATTGTGTTTAATTCTTGGACTGGCTATCGCCATTGAGAGAATTATCTTTTTAAACCTTTCAACAACTAACACTAAGAAGCTAGCTCAGAATGTTGAGGACGCTCTAAATAGTGGAGGAATTGAGGCAGCTAAGGAAGTATGTAGAAATACAAAAGGACCTGTTGCATCTATCTACTATCAAGGTCTTGATAGAGCTGACGAGAGCATTGAAGCTGCTGAAAAAGCGGTTGTTGCTTACGGAGGTGTTCAAATGGGACAACTTGAGAAGAATGTATCTTGGGTTTCTTTATTTATCGCATTAGCTCCTATGCTTGGTTTCATGGGTACTGTAATCGGGATGATTCAGGCTTTTGACCGTATTGAAGCAGCAGGAGATATGCAGCCATCACTTGTGGCAGGAGGTATTAAAGTAGCACTTCTTACTACAGTATTTGGTTTGATCGTTGCGATTATTCTTCAGATTTTCTACAACTATATCATCGCTAAGATAGACAGTATCGTTAACGATATGGAAGACGCTTCTATCCTACTTATTGATATGTTAGTAGCTTACAAGAATAAAAAACGAATCTAAGACAAAGTAAATTATGACCTTACATAAAATATTAAAATATCTGGCACTTGTTCTTGGTGTGGTAGGTATGATCCTTCTGGGAAGGATTATCGCCACCGGAGACGATGCCATTAAAGCCTCGGCAGACCTTCAGGGGAGTCATTTAGACCCTTACATGTGGATTGCTTATTTGGTTCTAGCTGCAGTCGTTGTACTAGTTGCAATATTTGTGATCGTAGGTTTATTCAGAGGCAATATTAAGAACACGATAATTGCTATAGGATCATTTTTAGTGATCGTAGTCATCGCTTATGTATTAAGTGATGGTACAGCAAAGGAACTTAAGGACGGTAGCATGCTTTCAGCATCTGGTGATCATTGGGTTGGAGCAGGTTTGATTACCTTCTACATCCTTGCCGGAATCGCTATCGCTTCGATGGTATTCTCTGGAATCAAAAAATTGGCTAAATAATATGGCAAAGAGATCAGCACCGGAAGTTAACGCCGGGTCTATGGCAGACATCGCCTTCTTACTTCTAATCTTCTTCCTGGTAACTACTACCATTGAGACAGATAGCGGGATAAGCAGGAAATTACCGCTATGGCAACCTGAAGACGTTGAGCCTCCGATCATTAAACAACGAAACATCTTTACCGTGCCGGTTAACAGTAACAATGAGCTGCTGGTTGAAGATGAGGAGATGGAGCTTTCCGAATTAAGGGAAGCTGCTGGTGAGTTCCTGGATAATGGAGCGGGTGCTGGTGACGAAGGTTGTAGCTTCTGCCAGGGTCCTAAAGATCCAAACTCATCGGTAAA
>CBDTXN010000093.1:0-11732 GCA_965364455.1 uncultured Flavobacteriaceae bacterium | reverse complement strand
TAGAAAGCAGCTGAATTGCTTGTTTGGACGAGGGTTCGAACCCCTCCGACTCCACAATTAAGCGCAGCTGGGCTGCGGATAAAAACTTAAAAATCCTGCCGAATTTATTCGAGCAGGATTTTTAAGTTTTAGACGTCTGGCCTGACAAGGACAGCCGGCTGCATTTACCTAATGGGAGTAATTGGTTGGGGCGAAACCAGCACCTTCTACTCCACTCTATACCCAGAATCAGCAATGATTTCGGGGTTTACTATTTTTGGGTGCCAAATTGATAAGAAAATATAAGCCCCTACTACTCCTATTTCGATAGCTTCCTAGCGCTTCTAATTGTTCTTAAATTGCAAATTCTAATTCACTAGTGGAAGCCTTCAGTTTGGATGGATTCTTATTTTTTTTACTTATTTCCCATATATGTTATATCTTATATAGCCTAAACTCCCCGGAACTACCTGAAAATTCATCTTTGCCTATCTTTTTGAATAAAGGAAGGATAAGACTGACAAAGCTTTAAGGAAGAGGGTTTGCTACAGATCGCACATAATTAGAGCTAAGGCAAGTCAAATACCGCTTGCTAAAAAAGGAATTTGAATTGAGATACAGATGCTATGGCTATTCAGGGTATTCTAGAGCTTAAGAAGCCCCATTGAAAGATAATTAATACTAAACGGCAACACCATGGCTCATCTTCAATCATATAGCACTAATATTTTCTTCCACAGAAAGTCTATGATTTACCGGATATTTCTAATCCTGCTATGTGTTAGCCAGGTATCATGTGCCCAAAGAAAAAATAACTCGGTTGGCCCGGCGGGTGGAGTTGTTGAAATATCTCAACCAGAGCTGAGGGTGACTATGAACGACTTTTTTTACAAGTTCGAACGTAGCGTAGCGGAATCAGCAGATAGTATCATGAAATTATCTCCAGATCCAGCCGTTGATAAGGAAGCTCTATTCTGGAAAATGAATTCCATTCCTGCTGCCAATTCTGCTATTTACAACTCTGATCCTTTTCTTGGATATATCGACATGGCTGTCTTTACTTACCAATTGAAATTATATTTTGAAAGCGGGGCTGGCAAGGATCTATTTGGAGATCACCAGGATATTGCTCTACGAACTTTGGATTCACTATGGGAAGATTTGCTGGATATTGGCAGGAATATGGTAACCGATAATGATATCTCAGAGGGAACTAAGCTGGTGACAGATTTTGCTGAAAAACATCCCCTAACGAGCTCGTATTTTGTACGGCGCTCTTCGATCCCACTAATGACCAAAATTCAAGATGTAGAAAAAGTTACAATTAAAGGACTTGCTGAAGACATGTCTCAAGGCCTGGATCAAATGCGTTCCCAACTCGGTTCCTACTTGGCGATCCTTCCGAAACAAGTGCGCTGGGAATCGGAATATATGATTAACGACGCCTTGACTAATCCTGAAATGACCAGTCGTTTTGATTCTATTTCCCACTTATTGGAGCGAACGGTCATATTGATGGAATCGAGTCCCGAATTAATCGACTACCAACGTGAGGCAGCCTTTAAGGACATTCGTGGTGAGCGCATTGCTGTATTTCAGGCTATGAGTCAGGAGCGTGAAATTATTTTTGACGAGATAAAAAAGGAAAGGGAAATCGTAATGGCAGAACTAACCGAACAGTTAAACACACAGCGGGAAGAAACTTTTCAGGATCTTACAGCCCTGACCAATCAAAGCATTGATGCAACATTTGACAGGACAGAGGAAATCATAGATAAACTCTTTTGGAGAACAGTTATCCTATTCTCAATTTTGATGGTATTCATAATTATTGGGATTATCGTGTATAAAAAAATATGAAACTGGCTGCCTGATTACGACAGTTCTGAAAGATAGATACCGTAGCGGTTCTGTAGAGTCTTTCAAGATTTAATATTTTAAGAAAAGTCAAAGCCTTCCTATAGATTTACCGTGGCTTAAAAATGCAGTTTATTTTTTTAAGGTGCCTTGCCTGGGAAGGATCGTTAGCTGTATTTACCGAAAGGTATCAGAAAGTTGAAACGAAACAAGCCACTCGATCCACACTAAAGTCTTAAATCACCAATCATTACCGGTCTTATTATTTTTAGTAACTTCTAATGTCAGGCATATACCTTTAAACCCGGAAAGAATGAAAAGGACCACATCAGTTTTTGCAATTATATACTTTCTATTTGCAATATTATCAGCTTTCGGGCAGGGAAAGTTGCAGGAAACCTCGAACGCTATTTTTGGTTTACCACTGGAAAAAGCACATGTTTATTTATTAGAAAATGGGTTTGAAATTGCTCATTCCAGTTTATTCAGCAAAAAACAACTCTGGTATAACGAAGACCTTAACGAATGTATTTCCTTTAAGTTCAATTCAGATAATGATAATAAAGTTGAATCTGTATCCAGTGGAAAAGAAAGAAAATGTATAAGGGGAGTTAGAGCAGCGAGAAGGGTCTGGGCAAATTATATTGATGGTGGAGCAGATGCCCATTCTACTTACATAGATAGAGAAAGAGAAATTTTACAGCAAAATGGATACATAGTTTCATATTGGGTAAGGGATGTATCTCCCGGAAAAACGATGGAAGTATGGTATAATAGAGAAGAACAGTTATGTATGAGTATTTCCTGGGATAAGTCCAGTAAGTCTAACGTAAAAGTTTTAGATAGAGATCCTAGATTAGGCGAAAATCCAGCTCCAGTATATAACACCAAAAATTTGTAAGCTGGTAAAACTATGCTCTCTGGATAGCTCTTGTTTTTATTTCCAGTGTATTCTTGGATTCAAGCAAAAAAAGGTGACAACAATTTGTCACCTTTTATCATTTAGCTTCTAATAAGCAATTCAACTAAACAAATATCTAAACCCTAAAGGCCTTATTTTTTTCAAGTTTGATGAAACAGTATGAATATTCCGAAAGGCTAATCTTATCTCTATAATTCTTAAATAACCAACCAGTCTTTAATCATTTCTTTCTCATCGATTGGACTTAAAGTATGTAGAAACTCATTTCGATGAGCATGATATGAATATTTGCATCCCCATTTTTTGTAAAAAAGCTTACTGTTAATGGGATCATAGGAAATACACAAGGAGTTAGAAGCGCCAGTACCCCCCCTAAAAACCCAAGTCCAAAAATACTCCAGAGCGATCCTGAGCCAGCAGTAGATTTTTGAGTAACTAAAACCTCTTCATCGTCGCAACTTTCACCTGAATTTTCAACCTCGCCTGATGACATTCCATATAAGAACTCATTTACTCCTTTATCATCAATATTAGAATCTTCGTTGGTTATTGCGGCTGCCAATTCGTTTGAATCATTATTAGCAGAACCATTAAGATCGAACTTGAGATCAACAATCGTAGGTGGTAAACACCTGGTATCATCGCATACCATAAATTCCACGCTCCCCTTTATAGTACTAAGATCTGCATCATCCAACTTGATTTTTTGGGTGAACACCGCTTTATCTTTAAAATATTTGATCCTTAATTGAAAAATTGGATCATCTACGGTAACTCCCTCCTCTTCGGTTGTAACGCCCAAAAGTTGAAAGGCTTCTTCTCCAAACTCGAAAGTAGTTGGAATAGGACCGTTTTCTGGTACATTTTGAGAATATAAATACTAGCCATATTCAATATTAGCTGTAGTTATCAGATTATATTCAGATTCCGAGATCTTTTATACTGAAGTAGACCATTCTACCGGATCCAAAACCTGGGAGATGCCCGAAAATGGCAGGGCAAGAATTAGTAATAAAATTATCTTTTTGAACATTTTAATGTGTTTTTAAGAAGTATTAAATATGATTTTGAGTTCTTTCCATTGAATTAATGCTAATGCTCTAATTTTTAAGACTTTTTGTTTAAAGGTTCAAAAACAACGTTATAGGACCTGGTACTATTAATAAGACTTTCAGCCATATTTTTAATATCCCCGGAAGAAATACTATTGATCATATTTTCAAAATCTTCCATGCTACTGATGTTCTCGTTATCCAGTACAAAGTCTAGCAATAGACTCATATCATACCTGTTATAATTATAAAGCTCCTTTCTATCCTTGATATAATTGGTGAGGGTTTTATTAAGATCATTTTCATCGATCTCGCCATCAGCAATCTTCTGGATCTCCTTGTTCACAATAGCTACAAGATCATCTACTTTATCTGGATTACAATCGAACCTTACTGTAAGCACGGCTTTTGGCACAGGTCTTTTAACCAGGTCTGAAGCACTTCTGGCACCGTAGGTACCTCCTTCTTCTTCTGGTTTCAATACCACTTGAAAAAACTGAAGGATTTAAAATGGCAGTTCCATGCCAATTCCAATCCTCATTCAATTTCGATGATGAAGGTTCTAAAATTAACCAAACAAGAAATCCGGCAAAAAATGCAGGAATCATTTATTGCCCGGCGAAATTCGACTTTTTCAAACCGGTGCCTATTTTTTTCTCAGATTTCATTTTCCTGCTGGATTAATCTGTACCTAAATGATCAATTTCTAGATATCTATCAAAGTATTCTTTGAATGCGATCTGAGCGAATTCACTTCTAGTTAATTCCCGGGATTCATAATTCTTTTTATCCAATCCCAGTTTTTCGATCGAACTATTGAGTTTATACCGGGAAATTTTTTTATTGGGTTTTGCATACCAACCTTTAAAAACCCCTTTAAGTCCTAGAAGTTGAAATCCGAAAAATGCAGGATGAGTTCTATCCAGATCCTTAAAGTATAAAAGGACGGCTCCCTGCCTAAGCAGTTTGATCTGAAGCCGTTCTACGCTAATTTTACTTATATCTTCTGATGTTTCTATTGCCGTGGCTGCGGCAATTCCGGCAGCATGTCCCATAGCCATCCAGGTAGGTTCCATACGAAGGGTGGAAAACCCAAGGTGACTTCCCGAAACCGGTACGGGTGCCAACAGATTATCGATCTCTTTTGGAACCATTACCCCATAAGGTATGGTAAAAGGCTCGGTTCCCTGACTTATAAATCCATCCAGGTGCACCCTGTTTTCTTCTCTTTTTCTAACCCCATGCGAATCGATACTATAATGACCCGCAGAAATACTTTCTTCGTGAATAGGTGGTCGCTGATTCTTTTTTACCGGCCTCGCATCGTTGGCCGTATAAAAATACTGTCCTTCCATTCTTCTGCCTTCACGAACATAAACCTGGCGTGGAAAATTGTCGTTATCCTGGTATTCATCAGCTGCCAACCCCCAGGCGCGGCATTCCTGCTTAAACCAATCTGGCAGTTCTTTATCATTTTGAGCGAACCATAATAATCCCAGCGTATAATTTCTTAATCGCATAGCAAAATTATCACGCCACTCCCAGTCGGCCTCTGGCCATGGCCAGTTCTCCTCGGGAAGATCTGTAGAAATAAAGGATAAGTGCTGATTATTGGCGTCGGTTTTAGAATTTGGCAGGCTAACCATATTTACCACTTTCCTGATCCCTTCAGGATTACCGGGAACTTTTGGTCTTGAGCTATTTTCAGATAAAGAACTCTTACCAATCGAATTGCTATAATTCTTCCTGTATTTTTGAAATTTGTACCCGGTATGCCTTCCGGTAATAACATCCTGGATTAGACTCACATATTCTTCACGGTTGTAATTCTCAGGTTTTTTAATTGCGACCTTGTTTCCTGGATCCTCGGTAAGACATAATCTGTAATTATAGGCTTGTATTGCGTTGTCTCCCTCATAGGTAGTGCCTTTCCCAACCGGTCCACCCCAATATTTGTAAACCTTACCTGCATAACTCTCATTATATTCATCTTTAGATTCTCTGCCTATAACGTAATTCACTCCGGCGGCAGCAATCAGGTCTCCTTCATACGTAGCATCGATAAACACTTGTCCTGAAATTTCTTTGCGATTACCTTTGAGCCTGTTTTTAACAGTTATAGACTTTATCTTTCTATTCTCGATTGAAATATTTTCTGAAGCCACATCAAATTGATGATTATTCCAAACCTCGATGAGTTCATGCTCATTCAGCATTTGCTGCAGTACTTTTTCAGCTACTGAAGGTTCAAATCTATAGCCACCATGGGATGTTTTGTGTTGAGTAGAATTCTTTCCATATTCGGAAATGTAATGCTTCTCTATTCTCTCAATGAATTCCCTGAAAAGCCCCCCAACGGCAGCAGTTGTTTTTAGATCTGTAGCACCCAATCCGTTTGCCGGAAGCCCGCCAATATGCTGATTTCGGTCAATGATCAGGCTGGTTAATCCATCCCTGTGAGCCGCAATCGCCGCCATGACCCCACCAGGGGTTGCGCCAAGAATTACAATATCATATGACTTATTTTCAGAAGTTTGCGAATAGCTCGCTAAACTAAATAGGAAAATTGCCAGAAAAGTCAACCGGAGAAAATCTGAATAAAAAAGTCTTTCCAAAATGTGAGATTATAATTCTAAAGTTAACAAAATCAGATAAATAGATTAACTACAATCATTAGAGAAATAAAAGTTACTGTAAAGAAATGATTTAATAGATAGACCCAATTTGAATTTTGATCCGATTCGCTTCAATTTAAATTGAGTGCAGAACCTGGAAGAAAATAATTAACTTCCCACCGAACTTTATATACCCCCTGGCTGCACAAACAGTTAGTGCACTTTGCGAACCTGGGGATTAAAACAAAAATTAAGAACCGATTTGCAGAATAAATATTTTGGATTAAAACCTCAGGAAAAGAGAAAATTTCGAATCAAACTAGTCCTTGTTTACCTGCTCATTTTAATCCCGATTCTTTTTATATCCTACTATTTTAAAATTTACTTTTTAGTTCTTGTTTCCTTCTGGATACTACTATCTCTTGTCGCATCATTTTTTGATGTTCCTTCAATGGTAAAGACTGGAAAATTAAAATATCAGTCAGCATTCCTTCTTTCTGAAAAAGTAAAAGATGACGAATTGGTGATACATGGAGGCACTTTATTTGATTATTATTTCACTTTCGATAAAAGCAATACATCTAAGGCAAGAAAGGCTATCATCCTGTCTGGATACCTGAATGGTCTATTACGCCTAATACAGCAGAACAGGAATAAACCTGATCTGAAAATTAAAGGGACCACCTATATTCTGAATAAAAGAACTGCTGAGAAAATAGGTTTCAAAGAAGACAAAACTGATGTGGTCCAAAAGTTCATACTTATTCTAAACTACCCTAATTTAGTGGCTACTAAATCTATTGCTAACCGGAAATTATCTTTTCCTAGACTGAAAAGTATCAAAACCTATAAAACTGATATTGCAACCTTAAACGAAAATAAAGAGAAAATAGATACGATCAGGAACAGGATAACAAACAGTCTTCAGCAATTAGTTAGCAAAGCTTAAATGGACTTATTTAATTCTATAAACGCTAGTAACAATAATTCCTTTTTGATTTTCTAAAGCGATTGATAACAATTGTTTTTCTTCCTTTACTCTAAAATTAAAAGGAGGCTTCAACAAATCCACACCACTTTGTTTCTTTAACCTGGTTCCCTGCCCTGAAATGATCTCCTTGTTTGGCTCAAAATCTCCCTCAGGCAGATGTTCAGTCAAAATAAGATAATCAAAATCACTCAGCTTGTTCAAAATAGCGTGGATCTCAGGATTTGATAAATGCTGTAGAACCTGTCTTAATATCGCAATATCTCCGGATGGAAGATCATCAACTGCAATATCCAGACAATGAAATCCCAGGTTTTCCTGATCGAATTTTTCAGAATTATGCACTATGAGTGGTTCAACTATATCTACAGCCACATATTTACTGGTGAATTTTATTAATTCCTTTCCCACATTAAAATCACCACAACCAAGATCACAGACAACTGGCGGATTTTTAAATGATCCTAAAAAGGAAGAAACCTCAGCTATATAAGGTTCTATGATATTTGGGTTATGAGATCCGGTTCCAGAATAAAAAGGAGAATTATCCTTACCCCATAGATTCATGGAATATACTTGTTCCATAGTATCCTTTGTAGGCCAGGGCTTCTTTGTTTTTTTAGTCTTCACGTTTTTTTCCTAATTAATGCATCACTATTTGTAGTTGATAAATATCAGAAACACCGGGTGCTAAAATATTAAGTTTTACTATAAGGCTCTTATTCTATCAGGATCCGGGAAGTTGTTTTTCCCGCATAATTATATCCCTGTTCCTCATAGATAGCCTTTAAACTATTCACACGATCAACAAAGTTTTCCCAATTTCTATTTTTGGTATTAGTCCAACCTACTTCGGCAAGTGCGGCCAATCTTGGCAAAGTCATATACTGTACTTGATTAAAATCCTGCATATACTCGGTCCAGACGTTTGCCTGAACCCCAAGTATATATTCTGCTTCAACAGTAGAAAGTGCTTCTGGTTTAGGATTATATGAATACACTTTACTCAAAGGTAAATAAGCACCTATAGCTATCGAATCTCCTTTAAGTTTCTCCTCCTGATAATAATCAAAATAGAAATACCCGGTTGGAGTCATAATAACATCATGCTCCTGCTTTGCTGCTTCGATACCTCCTTCTTCGCCTCTCCAGGACATTACGGTAGCATTAGGTGCGAGTCCGCCTTCCAGGATTTCATCCCAGCCTATGATCTTTTTTCCTTTCGAATTTAAATATTTCTCCATTCGCTGAATAAAATAACTCTGCAGTTCATGCTCATCCTTCAGGCCGAGGTTCTTGATCCGATTTTGACAATCCGGGCAGCGTTTCCAGTTGGCTTTAGGACATTCATCCCCTCCAATATGTATATATTCTGATGGGAATAAGTTTACTACTTCATCCAGCACATTCTCTAAAAAGGTAAAAGTAGATTCTTTGCCGGCGCAAAAAACATCATCAAAAACTCCCCAGGATTCCTGGACAATCTTAGGCTTACCTTCAGCCTGCAATTGCTTACCCGTTTCAGACATCATACCCTGGGGTACAATCGTATTTTCTTCCGGAAAGCAACTTAGATAAAGATATGCTGCGATAGCAGCACTACTGTGGCCGGGCATTTCAATTTCGGGAATAATCGTAATATGCCTTTTCCCGGCATATTCAATTACTTCTCTGATCTCTTCCTGAGTGTAAAATCCGCCGTATTTTTTATTATCATTTTCTGATCCTGGAAACCTCCCCACAATAGTTCCGTTTCTATAACCTCCAATTTCGGTAAGCTCGGAGTATTCCTTTATTTCAATTCGCCAGCCTTGGTCTTCGGTTAGGTGCCAGTGGAAAATATTTATTTTATGCAAAGCAAGCATGTCCAGATATTCCTTCACCTCTTCAACAGTAAAAAAATGACGGGCTACATCCAGGTGCATTCCGCGATAGGCTAAAGATGGGACATCTTTAATTTCAACTGCCGGAAAGCTAATAAAACCTCCTTCTTTGATCAATAATTGCCTTAAGGTTTGTACTCCATAGAATATACCGGCCGGAGTAGAAGCTTCAAGGTTTATTTCGTTCTCAGAAATCTGAAGATAATAAGCTTCTTCATTTAGAAAATCTTTTGAAATCTTTAAGTGAATCTTTCGATCACCATTATCAAAGTTTGTGGTATTTGAAGATTTAAGAATCTCTATCAAAAATTCCTTCTCGTTTTCCAGATCCCCGGTAGTTTCAATTCTTACTTGATTATTTATTGCAAAACGCCCATCTAGCTTTATTAAATTTTCGGGTTTAGGAATTACATGGTAAAACCCTGATGAATTCTGAAAAGAGCTAGCTTCTTGAAAATTGAAAAGCAGAATAATTTGAAACAAAAAAATATAGACCTTGACCTTAAAAAACATACCGGTAATTTTAGAATTATTTTGAAGAAAAGAAGCATAGAGATTCACCTCACGGAAAGATAGCAATTAATTGCTATATAATAATTTGAGATAAATTGACTTTTCGAACGAAAAAAGAATTAGAACTTATAAGGAATAAATGATTTCCAAGCCTCGAACTTTCCAGTTCATTTATCCACTATCGACTAGATTTTCCTGTTCCTTTCTCTTTTTTCCAGCCCAATGCCAGCCTTTATTACCTCGCAATTTGCAAAATCACAACGATCATAGATTACTCTTACATATTATTCTCAACTAATACTTTTATCTTCCAGGAAAAGCAGTTTTATCTATTAATACTTAAGATAATAACCTAGTTCAACTTAATAACTCAAAGATGGTATTGTTTATTTATCGAATAGATTTGTAGATGATATTTTAAATTAAAAAAGCCTGATCTTTTTTAATAAGATCAGGCTAATAACTTTAAACCTTCAGTAGAAGATAAGTTTGTTTTTTATTTATCCTTAAACTCCCCTACAGGAAGAAGAAGAACTTCACTGTCAGCGATATTGATACCCTCACTACCGTCAACGTTCATTGCGTCAAGTTCGCTTATATCCACTCCTGGGGCTCCTTTTACCAATTCATATTGCTCGCCTACCGTAGCAGCTCCATAGCCAAGATCTTTCATAGAACCTGCAGTGATACGGCTTAGCGGATTTTCTCCAAGATTAAGGAATCCTGTCATTAGTTCATTGCGCAAAATGGATTCTCTCCAGTGTCCTCCGGCAGTTCCAGGACCTCCAATATTTTCAACAGGCAGTTCAAACTCACCTCCTTCAGCATTCCAGAATACGTTTGCCATATCTCCAGTAAAATAAGGATTACTTGCAGGTCCCTGACGTAAGGCCTTACCGCCAGAATTCCATAATGTACCCACTCCTAAAACATGTCCCATTTCATGAACAATAACGTCTTCGAATAATCCTAGATCATCTAAAGTTTGAAGATCGGCAGTATCAAATTGCATAACACCACTTATTGTCAAACGATTACTGGTACGCACAAATCTAGGTCCGGCAGAGCCAAGAACTTGTCCAGGTCCATCTATAGGAATAAGAACTACCTCGATCACCACATCATCAACAGGTCCATCCGCATTCAAAGCAGGAAACCCAAAGAAGGCTGAAGGAAGAGGTCCTGCAATTGACTCCTCAGGAATAGATGATTCGTCTTTAATAATGATACGCTCCCATCTGGCAGCGGCAGATTCAAAAACTTCCTTTTGCCTATCGCTTACAGGAACTAAATATTCTAAAGAAATATTAAAACGTCCCTGGTCTGGACCGGCTTTCTCCGTAGCTCTTTTAGTAGCGGTGCTTAAATCTCCATTAGATTCCAGGTATTGATAATTACCGTTGAAATCGTTCAATACAAAGGCATCCTTCGGAACTTGTGTTGAATCCGGGATTTCTGTTCCTTCGGGATCTGTAGAACAAGATGCAAACATAAGTGCACCTATTCCTAGAACACTTAATTTTTTTAAGGATTTAAGGTTAAATAAAGACAGCATACGATCACTATCTTTTCCAATAGTTTTAGTAGAATTTTTCAATGTTTTCATGTAATTTAAATTTATTTAGTAGGAATTTAACTTGGTTCTTTAAAACTTTATTTTTAACGGTTTCGAATGTAATTGAAACTGGAACGCAGACCAATTCATAATTAACTTAAATGATATGAATCTTAACGTTTTTGGTGATTTAACCAATGTTTAATGTTAAAAAACTCAATTATTGCTCGATAAATGCATTATATGTGGAATAAACAGGGAATATCAGGCTTGAATTAGTTTAATTTTGCAATTTTTTTGCATAAAAAATCAAATGCGCCAAAAAAAACTGGCTATGTGCGATGACTAAAATTCTATTGAAACCAAAG
>CBDTXN010000092.1:0-11798 GCA_965364455.1 uncultured Flavobacteriaceae bacterium | reverse complement strand
ACACTCGAAAAAGGAACCGTCGCTTTAGGCGGAGGTTTCGGAATCAATTCTGGTAGTAGCCAAGATGATTCTTATGAAGGTAAAAGTTTTGGATTCAATCTAAGACCAGAAGCAGCATATTTTATTGGTAATAACCTTTCTTTAGGAATGTTTTTTCGCTATAGCTATTATTCAAATGAGTATACAAGGTCTGACGATTTTCGAAGCTATAAGAATAATGCAATTACTATTGCGCCTTACCTAAAAAAATATTTTAGTTTCTCTGAGGCATTTGCATTTAACCTTACCGGTTCACTGGACTATAGCAGGAATTGGTCCAAAGATGAATCTGACGATTGTTTAAATTGCACCAATTCAACTAGGAACACTTACGGCATTGCAGTTAGGCCAGGTTTAACTTACTTGATCTCAGATCGTCTTTCTTTGGATGCAAATATTGGATTACTTCGATATACCTATAATGATATTAATGAAGCAGATAGAAATATTTCTAATAATTCTTTTGATCTCAACTTTGGATTAAGTAATATCATTCTTGGCCTTACCTATTACTTAAACTGAAAATCTTTTTTATAGAATTTACTCTTCAGCCAGAAGGAGACTCTTACCAGTAATATTAGAGCAGGCACCTCTACCAAAGGACCAATTACTCCAGTGAAAGCCTGCCCGCTATTCAATCCAAAGACGGCTATAGCCACCGCTATTGCAAGTTCAAAATTATTACCTGCTGCGGTAAATGATATCGAAGCATTCTTATCATAAGAAGCTCCAAGGGCTTTGCTTGCAAAGAAACTTATTAAGAACATCAAGCTAAAATAGATCAATAATGGAATGGCAATTCTCACAACATCCATTGGAATTTCTACGATTAATTCACCTTTTAGGGAAAACATCAGGACGATAGTAAAAAGTAAGGCAATTAGTGTCATAGGAGATACTGAAGGAATAAATTTATTCTCATACCAATCAACTCCTTTAAGTTTTACGAGAACTAATCTGCTTAGGATTCCAAGAGCAAAAGGTATCCCAAGATATATTGCGACGCTTTCAGCGATTGTGCCGATAGAAATCTCTACAATGGCTCCCTCGAATCCGAAAAATGGAGGTAACCAGGTAATGAATAGCCAGGCATAGAAACTATAAGCAAATACCTGGAAAATACTATTAATGGCAACCAGTCCTGCTCCATATTCACTGCTTCCCTCAGCTAGATCGTTCCATACAAGCACCATGGCAATACACCTGGCAAGACCAATTAAGATGAGGCCAACCATATATTCGGGATGATCCTGAAGAAATATGATTGCAAGGAAGAACATAAGCAGCGGACCTACAACCCAGTTCAGAATTAATGAAATGCTTAGAATCTTTACATTTTTAAAGACTTTCGGAAGTAACCTGTATTTTACTTTCGCAAGGGGAGGGTACATCATAAGAATAAGCCCTATCGCTATAGGGATATTTGTAGTTCCGGAACTATAGGAATTGATGCTTTCTGGAATTGAAGGAATAAGGTAACCCAATCCAATCCCCAGTCCCATAGCCAGGAATATCCATACCGTAAGGTTCTTATCTAGAAAATTCAGCTTTTTAGCCATCTTATTTAATATTTTTAAAAACGTAGATCATTTCTGAAGCAATCTGATCACTGCGTTCATCATATTTTTGTTCAGTCTGCGGAGTATCGTCAAATTCTTTCGGGTCTTTATAATCCAAAGCTATCCTTGCAGAAGAGCCCGCAATAAATGGGCAATTCTCATCAGCGTGTGAACAGGTCATTACCGCGGCAAAGTTTTCTAAAGGGTTTTCCTTAGCATCATAAACTTTGGAAAAGCAGGTAAGAGGTGTTTCATGTTCCGAATAATATACCTGATAAAGTGGATTTTCACCGGTTCCTGCATCAATTCTAAAACCCGCACGTTTTAAAGCATTAATTGCATTTTGATGAAAAGCCGTTTCTTCTGTTCCTCCGGAAAAACATTTCGTTTTAATCCCATATAGATTTGAAACAGCCTGGGCCCAAATCTGGCCTAACTGGCTGCGCCTGGAATTATGGGTACAAATGAAATTCAGCAATACAGTTTCACCAGAATCTTTTATCTTCTGTATATATTCGATTAAAGGTTGCAGAACTTTTTTTCGCTCAGATGAGATTTCGGTTTTTTCTAGAACAGCCAGCTTTTTACTGATCCCCGGAAACAATTGATTATTGACCATATAGATTATTTTTTAGCAGCAGCCCGATTCTGGGGTACAGCAGGAATTCTGAAGTTCAGATAATTTAACTTTAGGTTTTTCAGCCGGTATTCCACACTTATCCTTTGCCAGGCAATCTGTTTGAGTATTGACTAACAAAAAGTTTTTTCCGTTAAACTCCAACTGAAATTTATTGATGCTTTCTCCCTGGTATTCAACCTCTATTTCAGCATCGGGCAGATTGAGCTTATCCTTGGCCAGATCTATTATCTTAATCAGTTTATCCGGATGGAGACGGTGGTTATAATCGTTTTCTTCCCATAGCTGAAAAGAGACTTTTACTTCATCTCTCAAGGTTCCTCCACAATCGATAAAATTTTTGCTGATCTTTCCTACCTCGGTTACATGAAAATGTTCCGGTACTAACTGGCCATTGGGAAGCTCGAAAGCGATCTCCGGTAATCCGGATAACTGATTTCTAAATTCTGAAAGTTTCATATTCTTAATCGTTATATCGTATTATTACGATGTTAATAATTAAATTTTTTTAGCAACATTCGTCCTCAGGACTACAATTCTGAATCTTATCAAACATTCCATTAAAAAGATTTCTCACACTATCCCATTTTTCAGGATTAATGCAATAGCTCATGGATACACCTTCAATATTTCCCTGTATAATCCCGGCATTTTTAAGTTCTCTTAGATGCTGACTTATAGTTGCCTGGGCGAGACCTAATTCATTTACCAGATCACCATTTATACATTTGTTAGATTCTAACAGGTACTGTAAAATGGCAATACGTGCGGGATGCGCAAATGCCTTGGCCAAAACAGCCAGCTCATTCTGTTCCCTGGTAAATAGATCTGTTTTAGTTACACCCATATCAAATACTATATTGCAATATTACGATGAATAGTTTTTCTGTCAAAATTTTCGGAGTAAAAAAAATCAGATCATTACTCTTTTACTATTACTGGCAGCAGATTCATTGATCTTTTGTACAATATGTATATCTTTTAGACCTTCACTACCAGGGACCATCACTTCAGTATCATTAATTATAGCAAGGGCGTCATCATCCATTTGTAAAGCCTGCTGGTTTTTACCCATAGGAGGTAGTTGCTTACCGTCACTTGTTTTACCCTGCACGCCCGAATAGGATTGCATAGGCTTTAAGCGATACCAGCCAGCCTCTGCAGTAACCTCAAGAAGATTAAGGCTTTCACCAAAACTGGTTTTTCCGTCAACCATAATTCCTCCCGGGAATTCCATCTTAAAACTTGTGGTCTCATCAACCTCTGTGAAAATTTCTGGCCTGTTCGTACTTTGTGTGGCGGTGAAGGCAAGAGGTTCCATCCCTGTGGAATACCTGGCGGCGTTTATAGAATAGACACCCATATCATAAATGGCACCACCACCCATTTCTTTTTTCAACTTCCATGGATTGATCGTTCCTCCATTATATCCGGCTTCTGAAATCACCTTTTGAATATCACCATAAGGTTTCGTTTTTGCCCAGTTCGTGATCTTTTTTGTATTGGTCTCATGTTGCATACGATAGCCAATAGACAATTTCACATTGTTTTTATTGCAGGCTTCAATAATTTGCTTGCATTCTTCTGCAGTTCTGGCCATAGGTTTTTCGCACCAAACATGTTTTCCGGCATTTGCCGCTTTAATGGCATACTCTGCATGAAGACCAGTAGGAAGAACGATGTAAATAACATCAATATCGGGGTTGTTCGCTATGTTATGCATATTTTCATAATTATATACATTGGCATCCTTGATTCCATATCTCTTTTGCCATACAGGGACCTTCTCAGGGCTTCCGGTAACGATCCCTCTCAACTCACAATAATCTGTTTTTTGCAATGCTGGTGCTAAAAGATCTGTACTATAATACCCAAGGCCAACCAGAGCAACACCAAGTTTTTTTTGTGAACCTGAAAATATAGAGCCTGGAAAGGGTAGTACAGCTGCACTTAACAATAGTCCTGATTTTTTAATAAAAGTTCTTCTGTTAGTCATATCCCATTGATTTTTTCTATTTAAAATTAATCGATTGAAAATGAGATACGTAATGAAAGGTTAATTTTTTTGAAAATTTTAAGCCAATCAAAATCGAAACATTCATAAAAAGGGTTAATTATCATAATGTAAACAAAGGGTTAACGACTTCTTAGTAAGCTTCTCGCCAATGTGTAAGTAATTTCACACCACTAATCAAAACTACTATTACAATGAAACGCTTAACTGCTTTAAGTAAAATCTCGTTATTATTTTTAAGTAGTGCCCTATTTTATGCCTGTAATTCCAATACTCAGGTGGTTGAACCTTCGGTTTCTGAATCTAAAGAACTTACAATGAGAAATCCGGTGGTTAAGAAAGAACCCAAAACATTTAGAAAACAAATCAGCTATACTATAGATTCTTTGAGTACCAGGGAAGAAATTGATAGTTTACTCAGTTCATATCCAGAAAAGCAATTAAAGACCATTCTGGCAATTAACCGAATCGAAAAGAACAGGGTGAGAACCAACAGGCCTTTAATAATTCCAGATTGCGCATCAGAAGATTTTAATACTTATAGTCCGTTCCCTGAAAATATTAATTTACTGGGATGCATCCCGAAAACAGTTTTGATAAATAAAAGAATTCAGGCCTTTGGTCTTTATGAAAATGGTGAGCTGGTAAAGTGGGGACCGGTAAGTACAGGTAAAAGTTCTACCAAAACTCCAAGTGGTTTAAATTATGGGAATTATAAAGCCAAAAGAAAAATTAGTACAGTAGACGAATCCTGGGTATTACCTTATTATTTCAATTTTATGAATTTTGAAGGAGTGGGAGTGCACCAATATGCTTTACCTGGTTATCCTGCCAGTCATGGTTGTGTTCGTTTATATATGGATGATGCCAAGTATATTTTTGACTGGGCAGATATGTGGAATATTGAAGGATCAAAAGTAGCACGTAATGGAACACCATTTATGGTTTTTGGTGAGTATGATCATTCAGCTGAGAAGCCATGGTACGATCTCTCTCAAAATATGAAAGCCAATGATCTTAACCAGGCAGAGCTAGATACTCTAGAAGAATATGTAAGGGAATACCAGTTAGATCCCAAGAATTTTAAAAATATTATTTCAAAAAATACTGAAGAAGGATTGGCCAAAGCATAATTGAATTAGCCTTTGATTTATTAAGCCGGTAGGAATTGATGTAGATTTAAGCGTTAATTTTTACCGGCTTTTTTTAATTGGAATAAATACTCTGGTTTCCGTATATTTATTTGAAGAATTAGTTAGGTAACTATCTGATTATCAAATAAAAATTGGTGCTATGAAAAAAATCCATTTTAAATCGAACCTATTTCTGGGAATATTGGCAATTGCAATAATTTCCTGTAATACCCAACCGGAGATCGAGCAAAGTATTAAGAAAGATCGAGTAGTAAATAAAACGGATCCAGTGGTTAAAACAAAGGCAAAAAGTTTTAGAACGCAGGTGGTCTATGAGCTTGATACTATGCATTCAACCAAAGAGGTTGATAGTTTATTCGCTTTACTTAATGAGGATCAAAAAAAGGTTCTACTCGATCTTAACCGTATAGAGAAGAACAGGATCAAGCCTAAGATGGCGATTATAGTACCTGAATGTATTTCTCATGAACTGGTAGAATATTCACCCATGCCTCAGAATTTACAGGTAATGAAATGTCTGCCTAAGAGTATGATCATCAATCAGCGTATTCAGGCATTTGGATTATATGAAAATGGCGACTTGATAAGATGGGGGCCAATTTCTTCAGGGAAAAAATCTACTCCAACACCTAACGGATTATATTACAGCAATTACAAATCGAAAATGAAAACAAGCTCGGTGAATCACGCCTGGAAATTGCCATATTATTTTAATATTATGAATAATGAAGGGATCGGGATGCACCAGTATGAAATGCCGGGGCACCCTGCGAGTCATGGTTGTATAAGGCTTAAAATGGAAGATGCTCAATTTGTTTATGATTGGGCAGAAACCTGGGAGCTTGAGAAAAATCAGGTAGTTAGACATGGAACTCCGATAATGCTAATTGGTGAATATGATTATCAATCTGAGATTCCATGGCATCTTTTAAAAGAAAATATGAAAGCAGATGATCTTACTAGTGAAGAATTTCTTACACTTGAAAAATATATGCTGGCTTATCAGGAAGATCCTTTAAATGATAAAAACCTGGAAGAAATTAAGCTTGCGTTAAATAATTCACCAGATCTGTAAATTATGAGTCTAAAAAATTACCTGCTTTCCCTTGTTCTAATAATTAGCTATAGTGTAACCAACGCTCAAACAACAAGTATTATGGTTAGGGCAAAGGCTAAGGATGCTAAGTTTATTGGTACCTCTATTGGAGGTGCAAAGATCCTTGTAAAGGATGCACTTACGGGTGAAATTCTGGATGAAGGAATTACCTCTGGTAGTACCGGTAATACAGATAAGATCATGAAGCAGGACTGGAAACGAAATGAAAACCTTAGCGATGATAAAACTGCCGGTTTCAAGGCAAATTTGGATATAAAGCAACCTAAATTCATTACTGTTGAAGCCTACGCTCCAACTAACAAAAAACAGGCTGAGGTTTTGAGTAGCACTCAGCTTTGGGTGATTCCGGGTAAAGATATCAAAGGAGACGGTTTGGTGCTTGAAATACCCGGTTTTGTTGTTGATATCTTAAGTCCGCAAACCCATGAGAGAATTGCTGAATCAGAAAAGATCAGCCTAAAAGCAAATGTTGTTATGATGTGCGGATGTCCCATTGAAAAAGATGGTATATGGGATGCAAATCAATATGAGGTTAAAGCGGTAGTGACCAGTTCTGAAGGAAAATCCAGGGAAATTACCATGGTCCAGAAAGATAAACCCAGTACTTTCGAGGCTAATCTCGATCTCACCAAAGGATTATATGAAATATTGATCTATGCCTATGATCCAGTAAGCGGTAACACAGGTGTAGATAAAACGAATATTATCGTGAATTAGAATTTGAGAAGACCAAGATCTTCAATTGTTCTTAGTACGCCGTTATCATTATTATCGTGGGTGGTAATGAAATTGCTGGCCTCAATTATTTCCGGATGGGCATTTTTCATAGCATAGCTATGCTTGGCAACCTTCATCATTTCCAGGTCATTTAGATAATCTCCAAATACCAGGGTTTCTTCAGGACTAATATTTAATTCTTGCTGAATACCTTTAATTGCATTTCCCTTATTGGCATCCAGAGAAGTAATATCTATAAAAACTTTTGCAGCAATTGCAACTTTGTAACTGTCTGTATAATCCACAAAATGCGGAAATGTATTTTCTTCAACCCCATTAAAATTGCAAAGAGTAACTTTAAGGTAAGTATCTTCTACCTGGGTAAGGTCTTCAACAACCTCCAGACGTTCGTAAAATTTAGAGATCTCTTTTCTGAATTCTTCATCCTGAGTCTCTATGTAAGCCGAGCTTTTTCCGCATAAAACCAGGTTGGTATGATCTAATTTTCGACCAAGTTTGATAAAATCCTTAGCAGCATTTTTTTCAATGGGATTTACATATAGCTCCTTTCCCTTGTGAGAAACATAGGTCCCGTTTTCTGCAAAGAACATTGTGCGATCTTTGATCTTTTCAAACCTCGATTCCAGATTGTAGAATTGGCGACCACTGGCAATGGAGAATAAAATACCATTTTTAGTCAGCTGTTCTTCAACTTTCCAGAAATCGGGATGTAACTCGTGATTATCATTCAGCAAGGTTCCGTCTACATCGGTTACAATAAGCTTGATCATAGAATTTTATTTTAATCTTCAAAAATAGGGGAAGAGCAAGTAATTTATTTTAAATCAGCATTAAATTTCGTGTTTCTACCATAATTAATCTTTATCCCATTTTAAATGTTTGAAATACAGTTTATTGAATTTTTTTATTTAAAATAAATCTAAATAAGCTTTTTGTTTACGTTTGCAGCATATAGATTTGCGCTTCTATTTATAATAAGTCTAAATAAAAACAATCGATGAATAAAAAACTACTACTACTAATAATATTGATCACTTATACCGGTCTTGCTCAGGATTCCGGAAGTTTAAGAGGAAAAGTTACCACTGCCGACGGACAGGGAATTTCAGAAACGAATGTTGATGTTCAGGGTACGGGGATAGGAACGCAAACTAATAATGAAGGTTCTTTTTTTATTAAAAACATACCAGATGGGAATTACCTTTTAAGAGTATCATATGTGGGTTATAAACCTCAGGAAATAGCCATCTCTATCATCGCCGGTAAAATGACCAATCTACCTGATATTGTTTTATGGTCTGGCCAGGAGCAGTTATCTGAAGTGGTGATTCAGGGTAATGGAAAAATAAATAAATACGACCGTGAGAAAAGTATGTATGTTTCAAAATTACCCCTTAAGAATATTGAAAATCCCCAGGTTTATGACAATATTACCTCAGAACTACTAGAGGAACAGATCATCACAAATTTTGATGACGCCCTGAAGAATAGTTCGGGAATCACCAAACTTTGGGAGTCCACCGGTAGAGGTGGAGATGGAGCGGGTTACTATTCTTTAAGGGGGTTTCCTGTACAACCTGGTATTGTAAACGGACTTCCGGCTGTTACCAATGGCAGTCCAGACCCGGCAAATATTGAGAATATTGAGGTAATTAAAGGCCCGTCAGGGACTTTATATGGGAGTAGTCTTATTTCCTATGGAGGTATGATAAATATTACAACTAAAAGACCTTATGAATATTTCGGGGGAAATATAAGTTATACCCTGGGAAGTTTTGGTTTGAACAGGGTTGCTGCAGACGTGAATACTCCTGTAGATGAAGATGGGGATCTGGCTATGCGGGTGAATACGGCTTATCAAACGCAGAATTCCTTTCAGGATGCTGGATTTTCCAAATCATTTTTTGTCGCTCCATCACTATCGTACAAGGTGAATAACAGGCTATCATTTTTTGTGAATACTGAATTCTATAGTGGAGAGTCTACCAATCCTACCATGCTTTTTGTAGATCGGGGAGCACCTCTTAGGGTTACCAATATCGAAGAGTTGAATTATGATACGAATAGATCATATACCAGTAATGATCTTACTCTAAAGAATCCAACCTACAGCCTGCAAGGCCAGATGAATTATAAATTATCTGAAAACTGGACCTCGCAAACCGCAATTTCGAGAGGAAATACGAAGTCTAAAGAGTATTATTCTTACTTATATGAAACTACCAGATTTTATGAAGGTCTTGAAGAAGGGATTGTACTATCCAGGTATATGAATAATCAAAATTCAACGACTTTAACTACAGATTTTCAACAGAACTTAATAGGTGACCTCGAGCTCTTAGGTATGAGGAACAGAGTAGTTGCTGGGTTGGATTATTTTCAAAGAGAAACCATTGATAATGGTACCGGGTATATTGGTAACGGGAACGTTTATATTGGAAACGCCAGCTTACAGAATGTGAATGAAAGTGTTTTCGGGATCACAGAAGAAGCAAATTATATTACCAATGGTGATAGCGGGATTCTTTCTACTGCGGCAGTTGATGGCTTGCTGGCAAATACATCCCGAAATAATAATACTACTAAAGAGGATATTTATAGCGCTTACGTTTCAAATGTACTGAATATTACACCGGCACTTTCGGCAATGGCGAGTTTGCGTATAGACCAGTTCGAAAATGACAGTAATAGTCAAACGGCGCTTTCACCTAAATTCGGTTTGGTTTACCAACCAATTATAGACCGTGTTTCAATATTTGCCAATTATATGGATGGTTTCAGTAATGTAGCACCTTCTGAAACCATTGATCAAGACACAGGAGAAACCAGAAGAATTACATTCGACCCCGAGCATGCCACACAATTTGAATTTGGAACGAAGGTTAATTTCTTTAACGATAAATTTTTTGCCACCCTTAGCTACTATGATATACAGGTTGAAAATATAGTTTTAGGAATCGGTCTAGACGTAAATCAGGATGGAACTCAGTATAGTCGGGGGTTTGAAGCAAGATTAACTGCCAGCCCGATCGATGGATTAAATCTTGTAGCCGGATTTAGTCATAACGAAAGTGAAGTTACTAAAGCTGCTGAAAATGATGACTTTCTTGGCAGAAGACCGGAATCGGCCGGACCTGAAAACCTGGCAAATTTTTGGGCGAGTTACAGGTTTACTTCCGGTTTCGCAGAGGGCTTCGGACTTGGCTTTGGTGGGAATTATGCAAGTGAGAATAAGATCTTTAACAGGAATACAGCGGGTGTATTTACTCTACCGTCCTACACTGTACTAAATGCAGCTGTTTTTTATGATGTAGATAAATTTTCGATCAATTTAAAGCTTAATAACCTTACAAATGAAGATTATTTCAACGGATGGTCTACTATAAATCCACAGGCTCCAAGAAATTTTGCTACAGCACTAACTTATAGATTTTAGAATTCAATTAGCCGTAGATCGTCATTTTGGCGATCTCTTTTTATTATTAGGATGAAGAAAAAGAAGAAAAAAAATACTCTTAAGAAGTGGGCCGGAAGGATCCATCTCTGGCTAGGACTTCTCACGGGTATAGTTGTATTCACCGTAGGGATTACCGGATGTATTTATGTTTTTCACGATGAGATCAAGGATTCCATCTATGACTATCGATTTGTTGAACAGAGAGAATCCGGTTATTTACCTCCTTCAGAAATTAAAAAGATTCTACAGGAAGAATACCCGGGAACTACAGACGATTTTGTTCTATATTCCGGTAAAGACAGACCCGTTGCGGTGTACGGTGTTCACGATAAAACTCCATATTATTTCTATTTAAACCCCTATACCGGTGAGTTTCTTTATGCGCAGGATTTTACTAAGGATTTCTTCGAAATTGTAAAGGCGCTGCATATGTATCTTTTATTACCCCAGGATATCGGCCGGCAGGTAGTGGGTATATCAACTTTGATCTTTATCCTTATGATGACCACAGGAATAATTCTCTGGTGGCCCAAAAAGTTGAAAAACTTAAAGAAAAATCTGAAAATAAAATGGAATGCCCGTTGGAGAAGGTTGAATTATGATCTTCATAATATTAGCGGATTCTATTTACATATTCTGGCCATAATCGTTGCTATTACAGGTTTATATTTTTCCTATGATTGGGTAAAAGACGGAATATATTATTTCGCGAATCTGGGGGAAGATGTGGAAAGTGATCATCATATTGAGAATATAGTTCAAAAACCTCGAATATCAGGGGAACCAATTGATATTGCTTTTTATGAAACTATAAAATTGAAACCCGCAAATGATATGTATTTTGTCTGGACCGAAGGTGATCATCATCCCGTGGTAACCGGAGTATATCCTGAATCCCTGGATTATGACCATCAGTCAAATTATTATTTTCATCCACAAACAGCAGAATTACTTCAATCTCAGCCCTATGAAACCAAAAGTACAGGGCTAAAGTTACAGGAGATGAGTTATGGTATACATACAGGTCAGTATTTTGGAATGACCGGAAAGCTCGACTTCTGGCTTGCAACAAACAGGTTTGTC
>CBDTXN010000091.1:0-11838 GCA_965364455.1 uncultured Flavobacteriaceae bacterium | reverse complement strand
CTGGCGTAAACACCGTGGGTATTGCCATACTGGCTCGTATGGCAGTGGGTAAAAAACCATGTTTAAGAACGACTCGCTCACCCGTTGCAATGTTGGTAGCCACTGCTCGAAATGGAATGGGTAATTCATCAAAATTACGGATGGAATGAACCGATCTAGTGAGTCGTGAAAGTTCTTCGTGTAATTTTTGCCCCTCAATTAGGCCTTGTGGAAGCTTAGGTTGATTATCAATGACAGGCAATTCAGCAATGTACCTTCCATAGTAGGACTTCTCTTCAAAAGCCACTTCAGTTAGTGGAATTTGATTGGATAACAGTCTGTCCCAATCCATATTTCTGGCAATGGTAGCTATTTCGTCTGCCGAATAGCCAGTAGCATATAAACCACCTATGACAGATCCCATGCTCGTGCCTGTTATGATGTCTGGATAAATTCCCGCATTTTCCAATGCCTTCAATACACCAATATGAGCTAATCCTTTGGCTCCTCCACCACTCAAGACAACAGCAACTTGAGGCTGAGTTTTCTCTTGCCCCAGGCTACAAAATGAAATAATAATCAGTAACGTGAGGATGATTGTTTTGAGCATGTGTGTGAAATTACTACTCAAAACATAAATTCAATTGAGAGATTAAGTGGCCTCACCAGGACTCGAACCTGGATCTAAAGTTTAGGAAACTTCTATTCTATCCATTGAACTATGAGGCCAACTGTTCACAAAAATAAGTGCTTTATACCAAATTATAAAAATGCATTTTTAAAACTTTAGTTTTTCTTCTTCATTCACTAACCTTAAAGTGATCCATATTTAAATCATAATGATGAAACTTTTAGCTTACCTGGGAATTGTAGGTTTAATGCTGATCCAGACTTCATGTGTTTCTACCATGACAGATGCTGAAAACCGTTATTCCGGGGTAATTGAACCCGCAGGTTTTACTACCTATCAATATGGAACTCATAAATTAATTACCAAAGATTCCTTCTATGCCCTTAGAAGCGAAGAGATAGACCTCAACAAATATGAGAGCATGGAAGTTACTCTTACTGCCAGTAAAATTGAAGGTTATCCCGTTGATGGCGGACCGGTCTACCTAAATGTGGAAAGTATAGAAAAATAACCTGGAAAGTTGTCTTCCCTAAGATGTCAGCTTATATTTACAGGCAAAAAAGTTTTGAAAAAATTAATTCTACTTACCCTTTTATCTCTCTCAATAAATTTCACCGCCAATTCACAGGTAGATGAAGACGAATTAGGAGGCTGGTACATGTATTTCTGGGATACCGAATTTGGAGAATCTAAATTTGGTCTTCAGGGAGATGTGCAATACCGTAACTGGAATGTGATGGGCGACCTGGAACAGCTTTTACTTAGAGCCGGCGTTACCTATAGCCCTAGCTCTAACGTTAAACTAACCCTGGGATACGGTAATATTACCACAGGTGCCTTTGGTGATTCCAACGATACTTCCAATGAAAGCAGGATCTACCAGGAAGCATTACTTCCGCATAAAATTTCCAATAGAATATACCTTAAACACCGTTTTCGTTACGAACAGCGATGGGTGGAAGATCAGGATTTCAGGACAAGATATCGCTACAATCTTTTTCTGAATATTCCATTGAACCAGCCTAACCTGGATAAAAATTCCATTTACCTCGCCTTTTATAATGAGATATTCATTAATGGACAGAAGGATATTGGCAATGGCAGGGAGGTTGAATTATTCGATAGAAACCGCCTTTACGGTGCGCTGGGTTATGCCCTGAAGGATAATCTGAAAGTTCAGTTTGGTTATATGGAGCAAACCCTGAACAACCTTAGTAAAGGCCAGTTACAGTTAAGCCTGCACCACAGCTTCTAAAATACTTGGGCTTTTACTACCTTTAGGCAAAATAGAAAATCTCACTATGAAAAAAATTACGCTTCTATTCTGCCTTTTTTGTGCTATCCCGTTAATGTCTCAAAGTGTTGGCAGTGTTTCCAAGGATGCATTTGCCCATACATATTCTATAGTTGCCAGGGACACCATCACTGGTGAAATGGCCGTTGGCGTACAAAGCCACTGGTTTTCAGTTGGCTCCATAGTCTCATGGGGAAAAGCCGGGGTTGGTGTGGTAGCTACCCAGTCTTTCGTAAATCCTGCATACGGGCCTGAAGGACTTGAATTAATGGAACAGGGAGTCTCTGCCGAGCGAGCTCTTACCCAGCTCATAGAAAAAGATGAAGGCAGGGCATTCCGCCAGGTTGCATTTCTGGATGCCCAGGGAAATGTATCCGGATACACCGGAGAGAACTGTGTGGAAGCTGCGGAAGATCTGCAGGGTAAGAACTTCTCTGTCCAGGCCAATATGATGCTTAATGATAAGGTTGTTCCTGCCATGGCTGAAGCCTTTGTAAGATATTCAGATTATCCTCTGGCCGAAAGAGTTGTAGAGGCCCTAAAAGCTGCTCAAAAAGCAGGAGGTGATATTCGCGGAAAACAGTCGGCTGCTTTGGTTGTTGTAGGACCGGAAAGGACTGAAAAAAGCTGGGAAAACAAAAAAATAGATCTGCGTGTAGATGATCATAAGACACCTATTGAGGAACTTTCCAGGTTATTGAAAGTACATCGTGCGTATGAACACATGAACCAGGGAGACCTGGCCGTGGAAGCCGGCGATATGGCCAAAGCTTTAAAGGAGTACGGAACAGCAGAGAAAATGTTTCCGGAAAACCTGGAAATGAAGTTCTGGAAAGCCGTTGCCCTGGCTAATAGTGGTAGAATTGAAGAAGCCAAACCGATCTTTAAAAAAGTATTCAAAGAAGATAAGAACTGGAAAGAAATGCTAACCAGACTGCCACCTTCGGGAATCCTGACCGTTTCAGAAGAAGAACTAAAAGAAATTACCGAATAATTTAGATATATTTATAATAGAAAAACTGAATTATGAAAAGCAAAGAAAGACTGCTCGTTATATGTATATGCCTTTTATCTGTACTTGTATATTCATGTAAGGATGAAGAGAAATCAACAGAAAAAGAAGAGGCCGTAACCGAAACTCCTTCAGCAGAAAAAATGAAGGAAGACATGAAAAAAACTGCCGAACTTAAGTATAATCCAGAGCATGGTGAAGCAGGCCATCGTTGTGATCTGCCTGTGGGAGCACCTTTAGATAAAGCCAGTGCTGCCAGTACACCAGATATGAAAACTTCACCGGTTAGACTGCAAAGTGCTGCGCCTAAGATCAATCCACCTCATGGTGAGCCAGGTCATGATTGCAGCGTAGCCGTAGGTGCTGAGCTTAAATAGAACAGGTTATACTTTCCTCCTGGCCTCCAGGAGAAATGTTTCCGCTGGTAATGCGACCTAACCTGTATGAAAACCGACAATACTAATTTCTATTCGAATTTAGAAGTTCAGGATATTCCTATTAGCAAACTTATCGGGGAAAAGGAAAAATTCTCTGAAGTGCCAGATGACTGGCATATCCTGGTTGCAGATATACGTAATTCTACTAAAGCCGTACAAAACGGAAATCATAACCAGGTAAACCTGGTAGCGACGGGTTGTGTGATCGCTGTACTTAACCTCGCTGAAGATCACAAGATCAATATCCCTTTCTTTTTTGGTGGAGACGGAGCTACTTTCCTGGTTCCTGCAGAGATCAAAGAACATGCTCTTTCAATTCTTGAAAAGCACAGTAGAAATACCGAGAAAAACTTTGGATTCGACCTGGCCGTGGGAAGTTTTGAAGTTTCCGAAATAAATAAGTTGAATATTGATTTAAAAATCGCCAGGGCGAAAATCAATACTGCCCTAAATATCCCCGTGATCCTTGGAGGAGCCCTTAAATATGCTGAAGACAGAATAAAGGAAAATGATGATTCCCCTAAGGTAAAACTAGACGGGACCCCGCTTAATCTCCAGGGAATGGAGTGCAAATGGGACCGTATAAAACCTCCGGAAGAAGGACACGAAGTGCTAAGCCTTATAATTTCGGGGTGTGGAGACAATGATTACTCCAGGATCTACTCACGTGTGTTAAAAGCCATTGATGATATTTATGGTTCGGTAGATCGAAGGAAACCTATTTCTATAGACAAGTTAAAAACCAAATCGGGTTTCCAGAGGATAAAAGATGAAATGAAGACCAAATTGGGTAAATGGAGCCTGCTTGTTTTTATAAGGAGTTGGTTTATTGCCAATTTCGGCAGTATGTATCTTAAAAGTACCGATACAGGCAAAAGTTACCTGCAAAAACTGGTAGAGCTTTCCGATAACCTTACCCTGGATGGAAGCATAAACACGGTGATTAGCGGCACACAGGAACAGCGTAAAAAACTAATTGAATATCTGGATGAATTGGAAGAGCTCAACCTTATCAAGTATGGATATCATGTAAGTGAAGAAAGCATTATGTCCTGCTATGTAAAAGACATCCAGAAAGACCAGCACATTCACTTTGTTGATGGCGGGAACGGGGGATATACAAAGGCAGCCAATCAGCTGAAAAGAAAATTTCAGGAGCAGCTGCCTTTATGATTATTTAATCTTCAAGCATTCCTGCTCTTTCGGCATCACGTGCCTCAGGCCAGGTTATTTGCTCTCCGGTTCTTTTACTTAGCGGCAAACTAATTTTCTCCCTGGATGTTTTTTCCGGGTCTTCACTAGCCATATAAGCAAGCACAGCCGTTAGGATAACATTATTTCTAACATCATCAAAAACGATCTTATCGTAGGTATCCCTGTTGGTGTGCCAGGTATAATTCCAGTAATCCCAGCTTAGAGAACTTAGATTAAAGGCGGGAGCACCTGCAGCCACAAAAGATGCATAGTCTGATCCTCCCCTTCCCGGTGATCCGGGAAAATTTGTTTCTATATGTTTAGTAACATCTTCCGGTACTTCATAAAGCCAGTCCCCTAAATAATCATAGGCATGTAAAAAACCATTTCCAGAGATATTAACTACTCTACCTGTACCATTATCCTGGTTAAAAAGAGCCTGAACATTTGCGACAATTTCAGGGTGATCTTTTACAAATGCACGAGATCCATTCAATCCCTGTTCTTCACTTCCCCAATGCCCAACCAGAATTGTTCTTTTAGGATTTGGATATAATTTTTTAAGGATACGCATTGCCTCCATCATCACGATAGTTCCCGTACCATTATCAGTAGCACCCGTTGCTCCATCCCAGCTATCAAAATGAGCGGAAAGGATCACATATTCTTCCGGCTTTTCGGTTCCTTTTATCTCGGCGATGGTATTGAAAGTTGGCATCTCTCCCAAATCAGAAGATTGAGCAACGACCTTGATCTCAGGCTTATCTCCATATTCAGCAAGACGATATAACAATCCGTAATCTTCAAGAGAAATATCTATGGTAGGCACTTCATCGGTATAGGCAGAAAAAACCTTGTTCACTCCAAAGCCTTTAGACCAGTTAGAAGTAATAACACCTACCGCACCAGCATCTTCAAGGGCTTTAGGTAACTCTCTTCTGTCCAGACCTGTTTTTTTTATCCTTGTATTCCATTGATCAGCTAAAGAATCCCGTTCTTCTTTCATTTTTGAAAAGGACTCTTCAGTAGCCCATTCTTTCCAGTTATCATCTGGTCTACCGGTAGGCTGAGGCATAGAGATCATAACGAACTTTCCATTTACCTCTTTTATTTTATTTGCAAAATCTGTTGAATCCTTAGCTTCAGGAATTATCATAACCTCAGCGGTTACACCATCTTCCCCCGTTGAAGGACTCCAGGCCAGCTGCCTTCCCACCAAACTCTGAATTCTAGGTGAAACCAGGTCTACATGAGTGATTCCTCTCTCCCAGCCTTTCCATTTACCCCATTCTTCGTTGCGGGCAGAAATATCCCAGCTATCATATTTTTTCACTGCCCAGTTATGAGCATTTTCCATCTGGGGAGTCCCGACAAGACGTGGACCAACCACATCCATTAGTTCATGGGCAATTTCTTCTAATTGGGAATTAGTTTCAGCCTCTTTTACGATCTTTTCCACCATTTTTTGGCTATCCTGTGCCGAAATGACTGAGACCGACAGGAAAAGGATCCCCATGAGCATATTCAATTTGTTTCTCATAAATTAATAGGTTTAGTTGATGATTTAAGTTAACGCAATATCGTCTTTTTTGTTAACACCTGTTTTAGACGATTAGCAGACTATATGGTTTAAATGGCGGCCGAAAATTAATTATATTGGCATTCCTAATTTTTCAGATTTAAGATTATGCCCAAACATTTAACTGCCTTATTCCTTTTTTTAATTTCAGTTTCGTTTTTAAACGGACAGACTTCAGATCTCAGCGTGGAAAAAATCATGCAGGATACAGACTGGATGGGGACTTTCCCTAGTTCTGTAAAATGGGGAATTCATGGAGAAAACATTTACTTTGACTATAATCCAGAAAAAAATCCAAAAGATTCTTTATACCGGGTAAGCATCAAAAACCCAAAAATTATCGAGAAGGTTTCGGCTGCCGAGAAAAGAAATATGATCCCAACCAATGGTGATTTTAATAGTTCAGGAGAAAAAACCGTTTATTCTAAAAATGGAGATCTATTCATATATGACCTAAAATCCCGCAAAGAGAGAGAACTTCTGGATTTGCCAATGAATATTCAGGATCCTGAATTCTTATTCGGTGATAAGGCAATTTCTTTTAAGGCAGGTAAGAATGCCTTTTTATATGATCTTGAAAACGGTAGTATTAAACAACTTACCCATATTAAATCTGGTTCGAAAAAGAAGGATACTGAAAAGGAACTTTCAGAAAAGGAAGACTGGGTGATGCAGGAGAATTTAAAGTTACTGGAAGTAGTAAATCAGCGAAAAAAAGATAAAGAAGATTCCAAGTCGTACCGGGAAGCCACTAAAGAAAAGGAGGATTTTGTTTTCTATTTGCAGGGAAAACAGCTCAGAAACCTGGAAGTATCGCCAAATGCTGAATATGCCGGTTTCAGCCTAATAGAAAGTAAAGATGGAAAGGAAACTATTGTTCCAGATTATGTAGATGAGAGTGGTTATACGGTAGACCTGAAAGCCAGGGAAAAAGTGGGAGACATGAATTATACCGCAGAACTGGCTCTTTATGATCTTAAAAAAGATACCGTTTTCATTATTGATGTTTCTGGCCTTCCGGGAATAAAGGACCTACCAGATTACACTAAAGATTATCCCGATAAAGAATGGGAGGAGAAGGAAAGAGAAGTAATTCCATCTAGAGTTTACTTTTCTGAAAATGGTGAAAAAGCAGTGGTTAATTTAAGATCTACCGATAATAAAGATAGATGGATCGCTGAGATCGATCTGGATAAGGGAACTCTTAAATCTATTGAGAGACAACATGACGAAGCCTGGCTGGCCGGTCCCGGAATTGGTTACACTTACTACGGATTTGCAGACATGGGTTGGCTACCAGACAACAAACATATCTATTTTAAAAGTGAAGAAACAGGATATTCCCACCTATACATCCTGAATGTTGATACAGGAAACAAAAAGGATCTTACCCCCGGTGAGTTTGAGGTTTTTGATCCCAGGATCTCAAAGGATAAGAAAAACTGGTATTTTACTTCATCTGAAGTGCATCCGGGAGAAAGGCATTTTTACAAAATGCCACTTATGGGTGGAAAAACTGAAAAGCTGACCAGCATGACCGGCAAAAATGAAGTTACTCTTTCTCCAGATGAAGATTACATGGCCATCCTATATTCTTATATGAATAGTCCGGAAGAATTATACCTTAAAAAAACAGGCTCAAGTAAGGAAGTTGAGCAAATAACCAGTGGCCAGTCTGAAGCATTTTCATCTTATAACTGGAGAGAACCAGAATTAATAAGATTTGAAGCCCGGGATGGAGCAATGGTCCCAGCAAGACTATATGTTCCGAAGGAAAATGCGAAAAATGGCGCTGCCGTTGTTTTTGTTCACGGTGCGGGATATTTACAAAATGCTCATAAATGGTGGTCCAGCTATTTCCGGGAATATATGTTCCATAATCTTTTAACCGATCTTGGCTACACTGTAATTGATATCGATTATCGTGGAAGTGCAGGTTACGGTAGAGATTGGAGAACAGGTATCTATCGCCATATGGGAGGAAAAGACCTTACAGACCAGGTGGACGGAGTTAAATACCTCCTCGAAAACCATGATATTGATCCAGACAAAGTTGGGATATATGGCGGAAGTTATGGAGGTTTTATAACACTTATGGCAATGTTCACCGAAGCAGATACTTTCAAGGCCGGGGCGGCCTTAAGATCGGTTACAGACTGGGCGCATTATAATCATGGATACACTTCCAATATCCTTAACGAACCATCTAAAGACCCCATCGCCTATCGCAGGTCTTCCCCAATTTATTTTGCTGAAGGTCTTGAAGGAGATCTTTTGATCGCCCACGGGATGGTAGATACGAATGTTCATTTTCAGGATGTGGTTCGACTTGCTCAAAGATTGATCGAGCTTGGTAAAGAAGACTGGGAGATGGCAGTATTTCCGGTGGAGGGACATGGCTTTGTAGAACCAAGCAGCTGGACCGATGAATACCGAAGAATATTAGAATTGTTCAACGAAAGTTTAATAGAGAAATGATGGATATAAAATATGTTAGAGAGCAGTTCCCGGCCCTGGACAGGGATTTTATCTATATGGATAATGCCGGCGGCTCACAGGTTTTAAAAAAGGTAGCTGAGCGTATTAGCGGTTATTTGCTACATCATAATGTTCAATTGGGAGCATCTTATAAAGTTTCGGCTGAAGCCGGCAGAAAATTGAAGTATGCCACCTCAAGAATTTCCGAATTGCTTAACACTTCCAAAGCCGAAGAAGTTGTAATTGGCTCTTCAACCACCATGCTCCTGCGTATTTTAAGTATTACCATCAGCAAACAATGGGAAAAAGGCGATGAGATCATCGTTACCAATACAGATCATGAAGCCAACGTTTCACCTTGGATGGATCTAAGAGATCACGGATTCAGGGTAAAGATCTGGGAAGTAAATCCTGATACCCTGGAATTGGACCTCAACGACCTTCAGAAGTTGATGACCAACAAGACCAGGCTAGTTGCGGTTACCCATGCCTCCAATCTACTTGGAACCATAAATCCTATCAAACAAATTTCTGAAGCTGTACATAAGGCCGGAGCACTTATTTGTGTTGATGGTGTTGCTTATGCGCCACACAGGAAGGTAGATGTTAAAGATCTGGATGCGGACTTCTATACTTTTAGCTGGTACAAGACCTTTGGACCTCACCTTGCCGTGATGTATGGGAAATATGAGGAGCTATTAAAATTGGAAAGCTTCAACCACTATTTTATCGATAAGCAAGAGGTACCCTATAAGTTACAGCCCGGAAATTTCAATTTCGAGCTTACTTATAGCACCCTTGGGATCATTGAGTATTACGATGATTTATACCTGCATCATTTTGATGACAAACATGTGCATTATTCGGAAAGACTAAGCCGGGCTTTTGACGTAATCGCGAAACACGAGGAAGAACTGGCTTCTCTTCTTTTAAATTACCTGAAAGAGATCCCCGAGATCAGGATCATTGGCAATCGGGAAGCTTCGGCAGATAAAAGAGTACCTACCATATCTTTTGTACACTCAAAACTAAAAAGCGATGAGATCGTAGAAAAAGTTGATGATCATGGGATAGGGATCAGGTTTGGTGATTTCTATGCAAAAAAGCTAATCCAGGCACTGGATCTTGAGGAGAAAAATGGCGTGGTAAGAGTAAGCCTGGTTCACTATAATACCCTGGAAGAAGTTAGAAAACTGATCAAGGTTTTTGAAGGAATTTTCTAGAATTAAGGACTAACGGTAATAGCCAAAAACCCGATTAATGGGAACCTTCACTCCTAAATAAATTGAGTTTCTTCTAACCTGCCCACTTACCGCCTCCAGTAATTCAGCCTTTGCCCCCAGTTCTGTAGTAAATTGATTTCTTATACGGTAAGAGACAGATAATTTTAAGGGAATGGTAATAACCCGGATATCTTCCTCCTTTACAACAGGGCCATAATCTGGCAGTTCCTGTATAAATGCCGCACCTATACCTGCTCCAAAATTAAAACCGCTTATCTGCCGGAAAGGATCAAAGTTGACATATGGCATAAATGTAATGGTGTTGTAATACTCCCCGGCTGGCAGCTCTGAAGAAGTTGTTCTTTGAAAGAATAACTCTGTACCTAAGCCTGCTTTAGGCCATAAGTAATAGATAAAATAAAGCCCGGCGGCATAATTCGGTTCAAAACCGGAGTTGGAATAACCTTCAGTATCAGATCCATTAAAAACATCATTGGAGACATACAATGAAGTATGCTCATAATTTAGCATGGGGCCTACTTCATAATCTCTATATCTCTGGCTAAAGCTTTGAATTGAGAATAGGATCACAAAAGTGAAAATCAACTTTTTAAACATAAAATTCCCTGTTCATTTTATATGATCCTGAATTGGATAGGTCCGAATTTAAAGAATAAGCCTGAATCTGTCAAATGTAATTGAACAGTTCAGGCTTTTCTATTTGAATATATTTGAATGGGATTATAGTTTTTCTAATCCCCTGGTTTCAGATTTATCTGCTTCCATGATACTTATGGCGTAACCACCACCCGGAGCAGATTCCTGAGATAATTCAGACTTATTGTTCACCCTGTATTTCTTTATTTCGTATGCCTGCGGATTGGTTTTATAATGTGCATCCTTAGCATCAGAATATATCGTTGCTATATATTCTTTGTCCTTATCGAGGAATTCGAAATCGATATTTGAAGTTCTTACTTCGTTCCCATTTACATTTCCAACAAACCAGTTATTACTTCCTTTTTCTTTCCTGGCAACCGTAATATAATCTCCTGGTTCTGCTTCCAGGTAAATACTCTCATCCCAATCTATAGCCACATCCTTAATGAACTGAAAAGCATCTGGAAACTCCATATAGTTTTCAGGAAGATCGGCTGCCATCTGCAGCGGGCTGTACATTGTTACATAAAGAGCCAACTGATTAGCGATCGTAGAATTCACATGGGAATTGTTATCTGGATTTAGTTTACTGATATCCATTTCAAAGATTCCCGGCGTGTAATCCATTGGTCCGCCAATTAACCTTGTAAATGGTAAAATGGTCACGTGGTTAGGTTTTGAACCTCCAAAAGCCTGAAATTCTGTCCCCCGTGCTGATTCATTACCAATAAGGTTTGGATAGGTTCTTCTTAATCCTGTTGGTCTTACCGCTTCATGAGCATTAACCATTACTTTATAATCTGCTGCCTTTTTTACTGCATACAAAAAGTGATTGATCGCCCACTGACCATAATGATGCTCTCCACGCGGAATAATATCTCCCACATAACCACTCTTCACAGCAGGATAATCATATTTGTTCATGAACTGGTAGGCTGTATCCATATGTCTCTCATAATTCCTTATCGCTCCCGAAGTCTCGTGGTGCATGATCATTTTCACTCCTTTACTTTGGGCATAATCATGAATTTCCTCAACATCAAAATCTGGATAAGGGGTTACAAAATCGAAAACATAATCTTTAGATTGTCCAAACCAGTCTTCCCAGCCTTCATTCCAGCCTTCAACCAAAACTCCGTCAAATCCATGTTCAGCAGCAAAATCTATATATTCTTTTACATGCTCGGTATTTGCAGCATGTTTACCATTTGGTTCGGTCTTGGTGTAGTCTGTTTCACCAAGCTTAACCGCAGGTAATTCATCTGTATAAGCCCATGAGCTTTTTCCGGTGATCATTTCCCACCAAACGCCTATATACTTCATTGGTTTGATCCATGAGGTGTCTTCAAGC
>CBDTXN010000090.1:0-11852 GCA_965364455.1 uncultured Flavobacteriaceae bacterium | reverse complement strand
TTGTCAAGCTCATACCCCGAAGGTCACTGGTTCGAGTCCAGTTCCCGCTACTAAGAAAAAAGCCACTCAATCGAGTGGCTTTTTTATTCTGCCTATTGGAATTAGAAATAAAAAAACCGTGGTAATTACCACGGTCTAATCAATTAGTATTGTAAGTACTTATTTTTTTAGATTATTCTTCTTCTAAACCTGAATTCTCTATCGCTGCTTCCTCTATTTTCTCAATCTGCATTGTTGAGTCCTTTACTGTTTCCATTTCCATCACCTCTACAGGGGTCACTTCTTCAGTAGTATTCATTGCAGATTCTTCAATAGTTTCCTCTGTTGTTTCAACAGTTGTTTCTTTACAAGAACTTAAGCTAAGAACCATTGCGATAGCAGCAACAGTCATGAATTTTGTTTTCATTTTATAATGAAATATTAATTGTTAAACGGGTCAAATGTAAATCAAAAACGAATCTCTTTTACATTTATGAAAAAAAAATTAACCTTCTGAAAATACTGTTCATACCTATAAAAATTGTTGATTTTTTAACTAAACAGTTTCATACATTTAGCCGTTTTTATCCGGGATCAGGTCAAATAATGCATGAGAAATTAGTTCTGCCTTTTTCCAGTAGGAATGAAATTTTAATCTATAATTTATGTTTTTGCAAATTGCGCTTTTAATCCTGGGTTTTCTGCTATTAATTAAAGGGGCAGACTGGTTGGTGAATGGAGCTTCCAGCCTGGCCAGGGCAAGAAATGTCTCCGATCTAGTGATTGGTCTTACCATAGTTGCTTTTGGAACATCTGCCCCGGAACTGGTGGTAAATTCTGTTGCCGCAATACAAGGAAGGGAAGAAATGGTTTTTGGAAATGTTCTGGGGAGCAATAACTTCAACTTATTCATGATACTTGGGATAACTGGCTTGATTAGTCCCCTGTTCGTTCAAAGAAGTACCATTAAAAAAGAGATCCCTATCTCCCTGGCAGCGGTTATCATATTATATTTTATTGTAAATGATTTTATTTCAGAATGGGCCGGTTTAAACCGAGTTGAGGGATTTTTTCTACTATTTCTTTTTGGCGGTTTTCTATACTATATCAAAAAGCAACTTTCTAATAACCCCGGTGAGCTTAATGCTGATTCTGAAAAAATGTCCGTCCTTAAAATTACCGGTTTAATAATCATAGGATTAGCAGGCCTGGTCTTTGGTGGTAAGCTGGTAGTAGATAGTGCAACAGAAATAGCTCAATCTCTTGGGGTAAGTGAAAAAGTGATTGGTTTAACCATTGTGGCCGTTGGAACTTCACTGCCCGAATTGGCGACCTCGATAATGGCTGCTTTAAAAAAGAATGCCGATATCGCTGTAGGAAATATTATAGGATCCAACATTTTTAATATTCTTCTAATTCTTGGCTGTAGTGCCGTGATTCGTCCATTAAAATTTGATCCAATTTTCAATAATGATATTTTTCTTCTAGTAGGGGGTACGTTTGCTCTTATGATCTTTATGTTCACCGGAAAACGAAAAAAGTTGGATAGATGGGAAGCGCTTTTACTGCTTATAACCTACCTGATATATACAACGATTCTAATTCTTCAAGAGATCTGAATTTAGGGGAAACCTATTGTAATTATTTAGGGGAACTAATAAAAGCGACTAATTACCTGCCAGAACCTCCTGAAGCTCTATTTGCAATAGCTTTTAGCTCTTTATCTATTTCATCTTTAGTATATAAAATTCCATTTCTCAGGACGGCGGAAATACTACTTAATGCTTTGAGATCATCAAGTGGATTTTGGTCAACTAATATCAGGTCTGCTTCTAGTCCAACTTTAACTTGCCCGAAGCTGTCCTCCATTTCGAAAAAAATAGCCGGATTGATTGTTCCCGATTTGATGATTTCCAGATTACTCATTCCGGCATTTACCATGTCCTGCATTTCTTTGTGAATTGAAAAACCGGGTACATTGAATAGTTGTGGCGAATCTGATCCCAGAAGCATTCCATGGCCATTATCACTTAGTTTTTTTATCAGTTCTTTTCGAATAGCGTGAAACTCCTTCCATTGTTCCTTGTTGAATTCAGGATTATCCATATAATCTTTTTTTGTCTGCTCCCAGTTTGCCAGGGTTTCCGGTCTCATATATTTCATTTCGGGTAATTTCATGAGTTTTTCGACCGGTACCGGCGCAAACCACTTGGTAAAAAGGCTTTCAGTTGGTACGATCCAGACTTCATTCTTTCTGGCCATGACGACGAGCTCATCGATCTTATTGGTATCGGCAAGGGGAGTGAAGTTATATCCAAAGAATCCGTTTTCTTCCGGATTCACATTTGCCGATTCAGGCACGAGTCCTTCAATAAATCCGTCTACGTGATCTATAGAAGCATAACCGCTTTCCAGCGCATGCCTAATCCCTACCTGTACTGGGACGTGCCCTGCGAAATCAATATTTACCTGCCTTGCTGTTTTTACCAATTGGTTGAAACTTGCCATATCTATACCAGGATGTATCTTCAAAAAGTCATACCCTGCTTTATGATATTCCCTTACTTTATTTTCAGCGATTTCAGGAGTCGGGATAGAACCACCATTAAGTGAGGGACTGGAAGTAAATATTCTGGGGCCAGGAATCTCACCATTTTCGGTTTGAGATCTTAGCTGCAGGTGTGAAGGGTGGCCAAGCATTCCTCTTATCGTAGTGATCCCGTTAGCCAGGTAAAGGAAAAGGACATCTTTTATTCGTTGATCGGTTACAGGTGGTTGGGGAATATGTGCATGCATTTCTGCCAGCCCAGGCATAAGATACTTACCGGAGGCGTCTATTCTTTGATCAAACTTTCCTATTTTTTCGAGGTTTTCTGAAATAGCCTTTATTTTTCCATTTTCTATAAGTACGTGCCGGCTTTTTATGATTTTTCCGTTTTCAACATCAACTATACAGGCATTATAGAATAGAATACGTTCATCGTTTAGTTGGTGGCCTTCGGCTACTGAAGCAAAAAGTAGAAGGAACATTAATGGTAGAATAAATCTTTTTATCATATCGACAGGATTTAATTAGTGATAGAAAATAGCTGTTTATTAGTTTTCTATGACCAATTAAATTTAAGCAATGATTTTAGAATAGATTCTGTGTAAATATCCACCAAAAAAGAAAGCCACTCAAAAAAGTGGCTTTCTCTATTACCCATGTTTAGATATATCTCTAATTACTCGGTAGGGACAAGTACTGTATCAATAACATGGATTACTCCGTTTGTAGCGGCAATGTCGAACAGACCTGCTCCAATGAGTATAGAAGAATCTGCCATCATATCTTCATCATTAGTATCTATTTCTCCTCCGCTATTAACATAGATCATTGCCTCATTTAGCATTTCTATCTTTTTCGGATTCTTTTTCCCTAAAACGCTATTGCTGAATCTTCTTCCATCAGTCACGTGGTATAAAAGAATGTTGGCTACGGCTGACTTAGGTAGAGTGTAAAGATTAGATGCATCACCTCCAAGCAGCTCTAAAAATGCTTCATCGGTTGGAGCAAAGACAGTGTAATTGTCTCCTCCTGCAAATGTAGCGGTAAGCCCGGTATATTCTAATGCAGCAAGTAATAAGGTGAATTGTGGCTCATCGGCCTCGGAATAATCTAAAACGATCTCAGCGATTGTTTGGGAACCTTGTTCTGCTGCCGGGGATGCTTTTGCGCTGGCATCTACCGAAGAAATATCTTCAGAAATTGAGTCTTTTTCACAAGATGCAAATACAAATACAAAGGCCAGAAATAATGATTTAAAAATTAATTGTTTAGTAGTAATGGAAGTTTTCATAATAGTTAAAAATTTGATTATAAGTTAAATATATAAACAAAATCTATTGTGTTTAATGAAATTAACTAAACTTTAAACAAAGTGTAAGTGGACTGTATCAACAGTAGTAAATTAAATTCTATCTATCCTTTAATAATTGGTAACATGTTGATTAGAATAATATTAATGACGTGAAGCGGAAGAAAATACCCACAGCCGGGTATTTTTTGACACTATATCTACAGGTACTTTAGTTTTTCAAAGTCTAACCGGAAAATTTCAACTTTTCCTAAATCAATATTTTATGAAAAAATCTAGATTTCCCTTCATCTTTATTTTCTGTTTAATAATAATGAGTTGCTCAAAAGAAGATCCTCAACAAATTGCAGATTCTTCACAGAACCTATCAGTAAAAACCGGTGTCTTTGTTGATAGCGCTGTTGAAGGATTATATTATGAAACTGAAACGAAGAGAGGATACACAAATGTCAAAGGTGAATTTGAATATCTCGAGGGAGAAGTAGTAACCTTCTTTCTGGGAGATATAAAATTGGGAAAAAGTAAGGCCGGTCCTATTCTTTCTCCAATTTCTATTGCCAGTACTCCGAAGGCAACGGTTTATACAAAAGAAGTACAATATATGGCTGCCTTATTGCAAACTCTGGATATTGATGGAGACCCCGGAAACGGCATCAAATTAATTCCAGAAGTAGTAAATGCAATAGCCGATGTTGATCTCAATCTGAAACAACCAGATAGAGATATGTTTCTGGGTATAGTTAAGAAGGTAAAGGAGAGAACAGGAATAGAATTGAATGAAAAGTTTCCTGAACAGGCAGCTTCACACCTTGCTGAGACATTAGGTGAAAATTTTGAGCTTTATTCAAGTTTGATACCGGTATTGGAAAGTTCGGTAACTCCTTTTGAACCACTAACCAGTGTTACCTGGGAACATCAGGTAAATGATGAAGGTAAATTGGTGAAATCAATACGTTTTGAGAATTATCCTTATAGAATTTCAGCAGAATATAATTATACCGAATATCTTGAAGATGGATATCCATTAGTATTCGAGATAACCAATTATAAATTGGGAGAGCCAGAGTACACTATTTCCAAAGAGATACTATATACTGAAGAAAGAGAAGCTATTGGATTTAAGAATTTCAATTTTGACGGAGAGATAAATACTATTAGTTCATTTGATGGTATTAATGCCGATGGGCATATTGTTGAACAAAAGGTTTTTGATCGCTTAGGTTTATTCTTATACCGCGAAACTTTTGAAAGAGATGAAAAAGGCAATGTTTTGATTCACAGCCGATATTCTTCTGAAACTTCCACAGACATCGAAGATCTGGAGATCAGGTATGAATTCACACATAATGAAGCAGGTGAACTATTATTGAGCAAGCAGCTTCGCCCATATATCAGAAATTTAAAATCTGATTATTATTACCGGGATGATAACACCTTACGTCAAAAAAATACGATCATCCTTGTTCTCGATCAAAACAGGATGTATTCCAGAGAGGACTTTTACGACCAGCAAGAGAAATTATATGCCTTTAATATAATTCAGGGAGACTGGCGTAGTGAATATTTAGAATTATATCCAGACGGAGATCCAAAATTGGTTTACACCTATTACCAGGATTGGTTGCAGGAAATAGCCATTTTTGATGAAGAGGGTTATGGAGAATTAACGATCCAACATCTGGACAGGAGCGGAAGCTACCAGATAGATTACAGGGATCCAAATTATAATCTAATCAAGATCGAGTTCTTTGATGATGATGGGAATTATGAAAGGACTGAATATTATGAGAATAATGAATTGGTTAATACCGAATACATTCAATAAAGTTTGAATTCGCCTTCATAAAAAGTCACTCCCTGAGTGGCTTTTTTATTTTAGGTGTCCATTTTTATTGGAGAATTTGACCAGTCATTTGTTTGATATTTTGAAAATCTTAAATATAAAAAAGTGAACAGCGGCAAAATTAAAATTTGATACAATAGAAAACCAAAGTAAAAGTATCCCATCGGCTTCCCACCAGAACTAATAAGCAGCTGATCTCCCAGCTGGCCTTCAGAAAGGATCACCACTGAAACCAGGTTCCATCCAAAATGTAAAGCTATAGGAAGGTACATGGACTTCGTTTCAGTAAAAGCATATGCGAACATGATCCCTCCAATAAAGGTTATTAAAAAAGTATGGAGCATAGATATTAGGTCACCAAAAACCTCGTAGCTAAACCAGTGATAGATCCCAAAGATCAAAGAAGACAAAATACAGGCTTTGTGTTTTCCCAGCACTTTAATGACAAGCATAAGTAAGACGCCACGGAAAATGAGTTCTTCTATTAAAACCGATCTAAATGTCCACCACAGGCCATTTATAAAGCGGGTGAAAGTATATTCTGAGTTAAATGCTATATGATAATCGAATGTTCTTATTAATAAATAATAACCCAGGGCCCCTACAATGCCCGAAGTAAAAAAACCAAATAGGAAGTCCTTGAACCTGGAAACAGTAGGGATAAAACCGAATTCAGCAAGTTGGATCTTAAAAACCCTTGAGATAATAAAAGTAATGACCAGAGTAATTAATAGTATTGGCATGTAATTAAATATAGTAAAGTCTAAATTTAGAAATTGCTACGCCAAATACCTGATTTTTTCAAGGTTGCAATAGTTCATAGGAGTAGAGAAGAAAACACCTGGCAGCATTATTATGATAATTTAAACAATATTGGATAAAGTGCTAATAATCTTGGCGTTATAATTCTTCGATAGTGCTAATAATAAAACTTATTGAGTTAAACGCATCAGTACTATCTAGATATATTTGTTATTGAATTTAGTTAAAGAAATGAGGGGCTGGAAATTGTAGGGATTCCGCCCCTTTTTCATTTTCTGTTCTATTCTTCATTTTGAAATATCTCTTCTATAGTTTTCGAAAAAAGCCGGGAAAGTTTAAAGGCCAAAGGTAAACTGGGGTCAAATTTTCCTTTTTCTATCGCATTTATCGTTTGTCGCGAGACTGCTAATTTCTGGGCTAGCTGAGCCTGAGTGAGATCATGCTCGGCACGGAGTACTTTTATATTGTTTTTCATTTGTATCTTAATGTTCCAATGACACACCCGGCAAAATAAGTAAGCGCGATAAGGATAATCAAATGTGATATTTCAGCATCATAGGCAATGATATTGGTTATGTCTAGCATCGAATAACCAATGCCGAAAACCACACCCACCCCAAGGGCGATTCCCATAGCTTCCAATTGGATTTTTCTTTGAAGTTCATCAAGACCATTAATATATCTCTTATTAGCGAATATCATTCCTAATCCTACGGCCAGATTTAGGATAATAGCGAATACTGTAATAGTATTATTGCCAACCCAGATTAACTTTGGGCCAAAAGCTACCAGTGCCGTGGTAATTACCCAGGCTCCAGTCCATAGCCCAAGGTTTAAAGTGCTTTTTCTGCAGTTAGCATTCCAGCTTTCTTGTTTTTCTTTCATGATTTCCATTTATAATGTCAAGTTTATTTTACAAACATATATAAATTTCTCTAAAATGAGTGGTTTATTTTACAAAAAGTAAATAAAACTTTACATATTTTAATTCATCCTTCCCAATACATCCTGAAAAATACCTACAATAGGGTATTTTTTGGCTTCTATTCTATCACTAAATTGGACCTGTGTTAATTTGATGACCGGAATTAGATAAGTTATTTCAATGTAGGGTAGAAATAATTTATTCTCAACCTATAATTTCGTATTTGGATTAACCAAACAAAACCTTTCAGTTTTCTGGGAGGTTTTTGTGTTTAAGCTTCTCACTACCAATTTCTTATTTTCTTTCAGCCGTTTTTGTTAGCTTTAATGAACTGAAATTCCAAAATGGAAATAGATATCACAGAATTCCTTCTCAAAAACGGTGCTGCAGCTTTCGCAGGCCTGCTTATGGGATTGGAAAGACAATTTAAGGGGAAGCCTGCCGGACTCAAAACAAACATGCTTGTAGCGTTGGGAGCCTGCAGTTTTATAATTATTTCTCTTCTTTTCAGAGATTCCGGAGGAACAGATATGACCAGGATCGTTGGTCAGGTAGTCGTTGGTGTGGGTTTTTTAGGTGCTGGCGTGATATTACACGGGGAAAACGGAAAGAAAGTTGAAGGCCTGGCAACTGCTGCAACTATCTGGTGTAGTGCAGCGGCCGGTTGTTTTGCCGGTTTTGCATTATACATTCCTTTGTTAATTTTTACAGTATTTGTGGTAATAATCAATTTAGTGTTTGGATATTTGAATCTGAAGCTTAAAGATCATGCCGATGAGGTCAATGATCAAAATTAAAAAAGAAAGGTCTATGTATTTGAAGGATGAATTTAGCGATCAAAATATCAATCTCACGGTTCCGGTTATAATTTCCTATACCACACTGGATAAATATCTGCGCCAAAAATCAATTGGAGAGATCATAAGTAAGGAAAATTCCGATGGAAAGAAATCCAACTATGCCCAGATATTGGATATGAGCATGGAAAAAAGTGAATTGGAAAACTTTGACCTTAAGCTCAATATTACTTTACAAACACTCACCAGCCTTTTTAAAAACAAGAAAGTCACTATCTATTTTCACGCAGCCCTAGAACTGGACAGGGAGCTTCAGCATATCTCTTTAAAAGATTTTGAAGTGGATGGTAAGACACAGAACTGGTTTGCCGATCAACTCCTGGAAACTGTGGTTAACAGATGGATGTATGACAAACTAAAAAAGAAAATGAATATCGATCTTATGCCTCATATAGAGGAAAAGGTTAGTTCGTTAAATGAGGACCTGGAAAATAAACTGGAAGCAAAAGAAGGAGTACACCTTATTGGATCCTTGGATAAGATAGAAATCTCCAATCTTAAAGCTGGTGAAAATGAGCTCTGGATCTCAGTAACGGTAGCAGGAACCGGCATGGTAGAACTTGAGAAACTAGAAATGTGATTTGAAATTTAATTCATTTCGAAGGCGTTCACATATTTTACCACTTCAGCCATAGATTTGATCTTAAGCTTATTTTTAATGTTCTTCCAATGCGTTCTTAAGGTCCCTACAGAAATAAATAGCTCATCAGCTACTTCTTTTTGACGCAGGCCTTTTGAAAATTTTACCAGCACCTGCTTTTCTCTATTAGTAAGCTGGGAGTATTTTTCAAGATTCGATTTTATAAAATTATTTTCTTCCAGGAGATTGCTGAAGGAGAGTATGGTATTAGTGATATCGCTGGAAGATCTTTTGATCTTTATGATCGAGTTCCCTTCCTCGTCGACACCTTCAAAAAGTATCTTGATTTCACTTTTACATTTGGGAAAGTCTTTAGCTTCATTTAACCATTGCCGGGCTTCCTTTTCCGTTGCAAAATGAACGGGAGATAAAACAGATTTTGCCTCATTAAAAAAACTCATAACGCTTAAATGTGCTAACACATCTTTTCCTACGACAAAGGCAACTTTTTCATTTCCATATTCTTTACAGGGTATGTTAGCATTCTTCTCTATCCATTGGTGCATTTCCAAACTCATGGGTAGTCGAAAATTTTGCTGTAGCCAAAGAGTCTTGGTTGGTTTGTATTGCCTGTATAAAGCGGTAAATTCTATAAATTCCTTTTTAAGTATTTCAAAACAGTCTGGTGATTTCTTCCAGAACTGTACAAAGCAATCATTATTCTTCTCAAATTCAACCTTGAGAAAATCACTTTCATAAATTAACATTCGATATTAATTTTTCAATCATGCTGTTCGAAATTATGAAATAAATCTTAAACAATTACGTAATATCAAAATATCTCCTGTATAGCCTACCGGAAAAGTATATTTAAGACTCATTTTAGCTTCGATCTTTTAATTAGTAGGTAACCTGATAATAGTCATTTTTCCTTCCTCCCCCCAATTATATTTTTGAACAAAATCTACACATATGTTAGCTTCAGCATTGATCGAAAAATATAATATCCCCGGGCCAAGGTATACCAGTTACCCAACGGTTCCATATTGGGATGAGGATACATTCTCCTTAAAAGAATGGAAAAACTCACTTATGAATAGCTTTAAAGAAAGCAACAAATCTGAAGGTATAAGCCTTTATATACATCTTCCTTTTTGTGAAAGTCTATGTACCTTTTGTGGATGTAATAAGAGGATTACCAAAAATCACGGGGTAGAAATACCTTATATTGAATCGGTCATTAGGGAATGGGAAATGTATTGCCGGTTATTTGATGAAAAACCTGTGATCAAAGAGCTTCATCTTGGTGGGGGAACGCCAACTTTTTTTTCTTCTGAAAACCTTCTTTTTTTGATCGAAGGTATTTTTAGTTTGGCGCGCAGATCTCCTGAAGCAGAATTTAGTTTTGAAGGCCATCCGAATAACACAACTCCTGAACATTTAGAAATTTTAGCCGGACTCGGATTTAACCGGGTAAGTTATGGAGTACAGGATTATAACCCCACTGTTCAAAAAGCTATTCACCGTATACAATCTTTTGAAAATGTGAAAATGGCCACTGAAAATGCCAGAAAAGCCGGATTCAATTCGGTTGGCCATGATATTATTTTTGGATTACCTTTTCAGAAGGAAGAGGATATTATTCATACTATCAATAAAACCATTGAACTTCGTCCGGACAGGATAGCTTTTTATAGCTATGCTCACGTCCCCTGGATTAAGGGAAATGGACAACGTGGGTTTAAGGATGAGGATCTGCCGAATGCCGAAGAAAAACGCCAGCAGTATGAAACCGGCAAAAAAATGCTCCTTGAAGCAGGTTATGTGGAAATTGGTATGGACCATTTCGCACTGAAAACCGATAGTCTTTATAAGGCAGTTGAAAACAAAACTATCCATCGAAATTTTATGGGCTATACCAGCTCTAAAACTCAGGCGATGATTGGGTTGGGAGTTTCAGCAATTTCAGACAGTTGGTACGGATTTGCCCAGAATGTCAAGGGTGTCGAGGAGTATCAGGACCTTATTAAGAATGATATATTACCAGTTTACCGTGGACATATTCTCGATTCTGAAGATCTAACCATTCGCAAACATATTTTAAATATCATGTGCCAGTTCGAAACTCAGTGGTTTTGCCTTTCAGATTTTTTTGAAGAACAGCCGGTTGTATTAGATGGACTGCAGGAAATGATCAAAGATGGATTGATTAAAGTGGGACCTAATTTTCTAAAGGTTACTGAAGAAGGGAGGCCATTTGTTAGAAATGCCTGTATGGCCTTCGATTTAAGACTTCAGCGAAACAGGCCCGGAACTCAATTATTCTCCATGACAGTTTAAAAATGCTTTAGGAAATCGTAATTTAAACTGTCTAATCCATCTCTAATGAATTTAAACCAGTATATAGACCACACGATATTGGCAGCCAATGCCACGGCTTCACAGATAAATGCACTCTGTAATGAGGCCAAAGAATATAATTTTTATGCAGTTTGCGTGAACAGTAGCCGGGTAAAATTAGCCAAAAAGAATCTTTCATGTACAGAGGTTAAACTAGCCGCTACCGTAGGATTTCCCCTGGGGGCATCTTCAACCGAGTCTAAAATTTCTGAAGCCAGGACTGCTCTTAATGATGGAGCCGACGAAATAGACTTGGTTATTAATATTGGTCTTTTTAAGGATGGAGATCTTAGGGCCGTTCAGGCTGAGATCGAAGCCGTAAAAAATGCAATTGGCGATAGTATTCTAAAAGTCATCATAGAGACTTGTTATCTAAGTGATGAAGAGATTGGTTTGGCCAGTAAGTTAGTTATGAATGCCGAAGCTGATTTTGTGAAAACTTCAACAGGATTCGGTACCCGTGGTGCAAGCCTAAATGATGTAAGGATCATGAAAGAAGTGGTGGGTGATAAGGTGAAGATCAAAGCTTCCGGGGGTATAAGAGATGCTGAAACAGCCAGAAAATATATCGAATTAGGAGTGGACCGGATTGGCACCTCTTCGGGAATCACCATTCTTTCATAAAACCAATTGTTCAGATGAGCTTACA
>CBDTXN010000089.1:0-11954 GCA_965364455.1 uncultured Flavobacteriaceae bacterium | reverse complement strand
GCTGAAGCTATAGGTGGGGAGGGAGACGATGATGATCTTGTAGAAAAGCTTGCCCTTGGAAATGCTACAAAATGTAATAGTCTTAAGGAGTTATTTGAAAAAGTAGATATAGTGACCCTGCATGTAGACGGCCGAAAGGAGAATAAAAACATGATAGGGGATAAGCAATTTAGCTGGCTAAAAGAAGGTTCCATCTTTTTAAACCTTGCCAGAGGTCAGGTTGTAGATGTGGAAGCCCTAAAGAAGCATATGGAATCTGGCCGGATAAGAGGGGCTGGAGTTGATGTTTTTCCAAAGGAACCTAAAACCAATCAGGAAGAATTTGAATCTCCTCTTAGAGGATTGCCAAATCTAATTCTTACTCCGCATATTGGAGGAAGCACTGAAGAAGCCCAGGTTAATATTGGGAATTTCGTACCCGGTAAGATCATCAACTATATCAACACTGGTAGTACCACCAACTCGGTTAACTTCCCTAATCTACAATTGCCGATTTTAGAAGATGCGCACAGGTTAATTCATATTCACCATAATAAGCCAGGGATAATTGCCCATATCAACAGGATATTAGCGGCTCATGATATAAATATCGTTGGGCAATATCTTAAGACCAATGAAACCATTGGTTATGTGATCACCGATATTGATAAGGAATACGCCGCTGAGGTGATCAAGGAACTTAAAGGAATAGAAGGTACTATTAGATTTAGAGTATTGTATTAATGGTCTTTAACTAAACTATTGTATTCAATTTAAAAAAGTTCAATTTCGGTCTTTTGTGCATAAAGATTTGGAATAATCTTTCATGTAGAGAGGGTAAGATCTTTCTTCGCATTACATCAACAGAATTTTCCTACAATTTAAATCTCTGATAATAGGAGGTTTACTGTTAAAATAGTATTAATTGGCTGTCTTTCAGTTTTATAAGGTGATCTAAATTTTATATTTATCGGCCCCTATCACTTCTGTTTCTAATATTTTAAATTTGAGTATGATGGATGAAGTTTTATTTTATTTTGTTGTAGGTGCTTCTATAATTATTGTTTTAGGGATTTGGATAAGGCTAAGGTTGGATAACACCAGGCAGGAAAAGCTTATAAAAGAATACCTTTCAGATCTTTCGATCTTAAAAAAGAAAAATCACAGTTTAAAGCATTAATTACTACAATCAATATTCTAGTGGTTAAAAGTGAATAATAATTCTTGACATGGGAAATTTAGCTTTCTGTTAACGTATGGAAAGCAATATTTTAGCTATATTTATATAGTAATTATCAGTTAAATGATAGTTGCGAAGGGTAACTGGAAAATGGTTTAAATATTTTAGTTACCCTTTTTTTATTTCCAAATTTGAATCCTTTCCTAGATTACTTCTCAAATCAATAAAAGTGTGCTTATATATATGAGTGCTCCAATCAGCATCATTATAAAGGTATATGGTAAGATCTCTCTTGCTTTTAATTTTGTGATCGCCAGTAAAGGTATGGCCCAAAATGGTTGAAGCATATTCGTTAACTGATCTCCATAAGCAAAAGCCATTACCGCTTTATTCAGTGGCACACCCAGGTTAACCGCACTTTCCAAAACTATTGGTCCTTGTATGGCCCATTGTCCGCCGCCACTGGGAACAAAAATGTTTACCAGGCCGGCGCTAAAAAAGGTGAACAAGGGTAAGGTAGTTTCAGTTGATATACTTGAGAAAAAATTGGCGATATCTCCAACAATCCCTGTTTCCCGCATTATTCCCATAATCCCAAAATACAGTGGAAACTGTATCAGGATCGCTGCCGCTCCCACAATGGCTTCGTCCAAAGCTTTTAAAAAAGAAACAAATGAGCCATGTAATAGTATACATAGTGATAACATAAAAAAGTTCAGCATGTTCGGCGTGAGCCTTCCCATTAACAGATCTGAATAATAACTGGCGAAAAATGCAGCCAGCAATAATAACCCGAAAATTAGGTTCAACCATTTTGAATGGTCTAATTTTTCGGCTCCACTTATTTTGATCTTAATGTTATTCTCCTTTGTAACAGGTAGTTTTGAAGACGAGACTTCCGATCTTTGACTAATTAGCCATAATATTCCTGGGATAATAACTAGTATCAATCCAAAAGCCATCAAATTCCAGGATTCAAATATCGTAGTGTCTGTGGGGATCGATCCAGGAAGTCTATTTATAAGGTCCTTATTTATATTTCCCGAAAACAATCCTGCGATATGCCCTTCTTCAGCAACCTTAAGAGGAGCACTACCACTTATTCCTCCATGCCAAACCATAAGACCGCCATAACCTGCTGCACCAATAAGCGGATAATTAATTTTAAAGCCGCGGTCACGTGCTGCCTCTCCAATTTTTCTAACCATTATCGCTCCAAAAATGAGTCCCAGCCCCCAATTGAAAAAGGCGACAAGCATGGTTGAAACCGAAACCAGAACAACCGCACTGCTATTTCCATTTACAAGGTTGGTTAATTTTTGTGTTAGCCTTGCAACAGGTTTGCTGAGAACCAAAATATGGCCAAGAACAAGTATAAGCATCATTTGAACGGCAAAGACGAGCAAAGAGGGGTCCCACATCCCATCCTGCCAGTATTTTAGAATGTCCAACATAGAACCTGTATTTCTCTCACCCGTGAATAAAAAGGCGATTAAAATAGTAAGTAGACTTAATAATACAGCCAGAGTGAAAGGAGCGGGAATGATTTTTTTAAAAGCAAGTTCAATTATTCGTGTGGTTTTCATATTTAGTATTCTCCAGATATGCTTTAAAATTCAAAAAATCAATTGTATTAAAAAAACTTAATTATTAATAACCTGATTGTTAAATAATTAAGGTTTCACGGTAAAATAGGCTTAAAATGCTGCGAATTGTCATGCTAAAGCGGCGAATAACTAAATAATGCTTTAAAGTGCCTGAAAGAGCTACTTTCTGGATTTAAATCTTTCTACGGGTAATTGGTTACTATTCTTCAGTTAACCGGATCATTCTGGTAACAGTGAGGGTAAGTATCCCGTAGTTTAGCAGTGTTATTAATTCATCAATCAAATTAATGGCAGTTAAAAAAAATCATTATTCATTTAAAAAACATTCATCATGAGAACTTTAATTTTTTCTTTATTGCTAATCGCTGTGACTTCATTTAGTCAAGCTCAGGAAATTACCGAACTAGAAGAGGCAAAAGTAGGTTTTGCACCATTAGATGCTAAAATTACACGTAGTGGAGATTCTTTCACATACACCGTAAATGAATCTTATGCAGGCGAATTTACAAAAGACGCTATCGGATTTATGAACGCGAACTTTGACATCAATGCTTTTATTGCTGAATTCAACGATGGAGAGTATGATAATTACCTGGTAACTTTACAGAGTTCTAAAGGTTTTTTGAATGCTGACTTCGATAAGGATGGAAACCTGGTAAAAACTTACCAGAAATTCAAAGACATAGTACTTCCACTAGATGTAAGAAGAGAGGTTTATATGGCCAACAAAGGTTGGACGATGACTCAGAATAAATACATCGCTTCTGGTAGAGGAGAACTTATTGAAAAAGAGGTTTATAAGATTAAACTTGAAGATGGAAATAAGAAGAAGTCCATTAAAATAGATCCTAGAGCTTCAAGTACTTCAGTTGCTAGTAATGAATAGATCAGAAAATTTGAAATAGTTGTTCAACAAAGGCTGTCAAAATATAATTTTGACGGCCTTTCATCACATAATAAGGAAACCAAAAAATCGATATATGGGTGATTATTACTACACATTTGACAATGAAATTGAGAATTTTATGAAAATAATCTTGAAATAGTTTTAAATTGAAACAGTCTAATTTATTTAAAAACTATGAAGGCACTTGTAATTGATGACGAAGAACTGGCTCGGAAAAGAGTTTTGAATCTTCTTGAAGATGTAGAAGAAATTGAAGTTATCGGTGAGTGTTCTAATGGGCGTACGGCAATTGAAATGATAAATTCAGAAAAGCCAGATCTCATATTCCTGGATATTAATATGAAGGATATGAATGGCTTTGAGGTTCTTAAAAAAGTTGAGATCTCGCCGAAACCTGTGGTTATTTTTGTGACAGCCTACGATAATTATGCCTTAAAAGCCTTTGATGTGGAAGCTTTCGATTTTCTGCTAAAGCCCTTCAAAGACGAAAGATTTTTCAAAACTATCAATAAAGTGCTTAACACTACTAAAACTGAGGCAGACGACAATTTTGAAAAGCGAATGGTAGAATTCTTTCATGAATATTCAAAAGGAGGGATCCAACTTAATTCGGTTTCAAAAATACCGATAAAGCAAGGAAATAAAACAGCTCTGGTAGACCCTAATGATATTTTATATATACAGGCCTCTGGATACTATGCTGAAATTTATGTTGAATCTAAAAAATATGTTTTACGCGAATCTCTGAATAATCTTGAAGAGATCCTGGATAGTAATACGTTTGCAAGGATACACAGATCTACTATTGCCAACCTTAATTATGTCGATGAGATTATACATTCAGATTATTCTGAGATCGATGCTAAAATGACTGATGGGAAATTACTTCATATAAGCAAATCCCACAAAAAAGAGTTTCTGGAAAAAATTGGAATATAAATGAGTTTTTCAACCCTAAAACAAAAGTATATTGATTTTAAGCTAGTACTACTACTGGCTGGTTTTTACTTATTGTTCGATATCGTCTTACTGGTTAAAGTAAGTTATATGCAGAAGTATATGCCGCGAGAGGAAGGGCATTTTATCTGGTCTGAATTTCTTATCAATAACTTACTATTCGACTATATTATAGTGGTTAGTTATATGACCCTCATTGCGATTAGTACTAAAAGATTTCTAAATAAGAATTATTCCTGGGTTAAGATCATTTCCATTCACACACTTTTTTCCATTTTAATTGGATTGATAATTCGTTTTATTTTTGATTTTTATTCAATCCTGGTGGGAAGGATAGATATAGCAAACTTTGATCTGCGCAAAAGTATCAATGCCTTTATTTATGTAATAGATCTAAACTTCCTGATCTATTTCGCAATGGTCTTTATTATTTATACCTACTATTACCTTAAGCAGGTAAAAGAAGCTGAAAAGCGTCATTCTAAATTAGAATCTCAGTTGGTAAATACAAGAATGAAAATGTTGTCCTCTCAATTGCAGCCTCATTTTCTATTCAATACCCTAAATTCTATTGCTGTACTTACAGATATGGATACAAGTAAGGCTAAAGATACCATTGCAGATCTTAGTGATTTCTTAAGAGAGATCCTCTATAATAGCGACCGCAACAGGATAAGCCTTGATGAAGAATTGAGGATCCTGGAATATTATCTCAATATCGTTAATGTTAGATTTTCAGATCATCTTCATATAAAAAAGGAAATAGATGATTCGCTTTTGCTTAAGAGGATTCCCGCGATGTTGCTTCAGCCCGTGATAGAAAACTCTATTAAACATGGTTATTCATACGAACATACAGATCTTAATATCCTGGTTTCTGTATATGAGGAGGATAAAATGCTCGTTGTAAAAGTTGAAAATGACGGAGCCCCGGTCTCGAAAACGCACGCAGAGCTTATGCAAAAAGGTGTGGGTCTAAAAAATATCGATGACAGGTTACGCAACTTATACAAGGATAATTACTTCTTTGAGATTCGAAATAAAAAAGATGGTTCTGGCGTAGAAACCATAATCAAGGTTCCGGAATAATTTAATTACAACTTACTTAAATATTAAGAGCATGCAGAATCCCTGCATTTTAAAAGAAATATAGGGTCCATTCTATTGCAAATTTCCCGATTTTCAGTTAAATTAAAGGTACTATTACTACTGAGAGATGGGACGCATCAAAAAGCCAAAATATTATCCGCCTGAAGAGGAAAGATGGAATATTCTCTCGCATGGTTTAGGTCTCGCCTTAAGTATTCTCGCGTTAATTCTTCTAATTACAAAAGCACAAAGATTAGGTGAGCAGGAACACCTGGTTAGTTTCAGTATTTTTGGGGCAAGTATGGTACTTGTTTATGCAGCCTCTACTTTTTACCATAGTGCGAAAGCCAGCCGGCTTAGAATAAGGCTTAATATTTTAGACCATGCTGCAATTTATATTTTGATTGCCGGAACCTATACACCCTACGCCCTGGTGACCTTAGATGGAAACGGAGGATATACGATCTTATGGATAGTTTGGGGATTAGCTCTGGCTGGAGTTATTCTAAAATTATTTTATGCAGGCAGGTTTCAGTTACTTTCAACAATCATGTACGTAGCTATGGGCTGGCTGATAATTTTTGCAATAAGACCACTACTTATTCATCTTTCAACTGAGGGTCTCTGGTGGCTTTTTGGAGGAGGAATATTTTATACCATAGGAGCTATCCTGTTTATGCAGAACAAGATTCCCTTTAACCATGCAATCTTCCATATTTTCGTTTTGTTAGGCACCTTTGCCCATTTTGTAAGTATTTATTTCTATATCTTACCGTCATAAATCTCTGCTTTCATTGTTTGAATGGCAGGATTCATATTCATCCCTGGAAAGACTTTATTGAATGGAATATTTTTTAATTACCTCTGTGCTGGTATGTATCGCCGCAGTGTTCGGCTTTATAAATGTAAAATTTCTGAAACTACCCAATAGTATAGGCTTGATGCTTATTACTATTATTTTTAGTTTAGGTGTTCTTGCTCTTAGTTATTTTGATGATACTCTTCTAAACGCTGAAAAAGAGATCATTACCAGTATAGATTTTCAAACCGTATTGCTTGATATTATGCTTAGCTTTCTGTTATTCGCAGGAGCTCTTCATACAAACTTTGAACAATTAAGAGTACAGCGTTGGCCGGTTTTGGTCTTTTCAACTATAGGAGTTTTGGTATCCACTTTTTTGGTAGGGACCGTTATCTATTATGTCCTGCAACTTATATCTCTGGATGTAAATTATATTTATTGCCTTTTATTTGGAGCACTTATTTCACCAACAGACCCAATTGCAGTTCTCGGAATTCTTAAAAAGGCAGGTGCACCTAAGAAACTGGAGGCTAAAATTGTTGGGGAATCACTTTTCAATGATGGAGTAGGAGTTGTAGTGTTTTTAACCATCTACAAAATAGCATCTTCAGGTACCGGAGACATAGAGATACTTGAGATCATAGAATTATTTGGAGTGGAAGTAGTAGGCGGAGTTATATTTGGACTTCTACTGGGTTATATTACCTATAGGCTAATGAGGTCTATTGATGATTATGATATAGAAGTGATTATCACTTTGGCTGCGGTCATGGGAGGAACAGCAGTGGCACATCATTTCCATTTATCGGCTCCTTTGGCTATGGTAACAGCAGGTTTGATCGTTGGAAACGATACTATTAGATCTTCAACCATGTCTGAAATAACCGAAACTTATGTGGATAAATTCTGGGAGTTGATAGATATACTGCTTAACACCATTCTTTTTGTTCTCATTGGAATGGAAATGCTGGTTTTAACTTACGAAGGGGATTACATGATCGCCGGGTTACTGGCTATTCCTATTGTTTTACTTTGCAGATTTGTATCACTTTTAGCGCCAATTAAATTTTTTCAGAGAAAACTCGATTTCGTTCCTAATACCAATCTCATCATGACCTGGGGAGGTCTTCGTGGAGGTATCTCGATTGCCCTGGCTTTGAGCCTTACTTCTGAAATGCATCGTGAACTCTTTCTGGTGATCACCTATGTAATTGTAGTTTTTTCAATTTTAGTTCAGGGGCTAACGGTTGGAAAAATGGTTGAGAAGTTTGCGTTAAATACTAAGATTAATCATTCAGGTTAAAAGCTTTAAGGGCTTCCCAAGTCTTTCCATTATGCTTTAATAAATACAACTTTTGAAAAGTAACAGAAGATGAATATTCCTTGTCTTTAAAATAATCCCAGATCTCGGGAAAATGACTTCGCTTGAGATCTCTTGTAGCCAGCGTTACATGAGGATGTATTTTAGAAGAGATCTCGTGACTTTTTAAATCTATAAAACTCAGCATTAAATCCTGAAGATCAGCATGCAGTTTTATAAACGGCTCATGATCTTTAACCTGGATAAAAATTACATTTTTTGCAAATCGACCAAAGCCTTCTAATTCGGTGGTAATTATTTGATGTTTTGCAGCAAAATTTTGAAGTTTTTTGGTTAGAACAACCTCCTTTGATTCAGCCATTCTGAAAGGAATTTGTAAAGTTATATGCGCTTCAAGTTTTAAGGCATGATTGACCCCGAACTTATTTTTCAATTGATTTTTAATAACATCCACTTCCTGAATTATTTTGGCAGGAGGAATGAGTGCAATAAAATATAATGGATGCTTGGTATTATTTGAGCTCAAGAAATATTCAATTATCTGATAGCAATTATTCTTAGAGGTCCACCGCTGCCCCCTTTTATTTTCATAGGTAAGGCAATGATCTGAAAACCCTTAGCCGGTAATTGATCAAGATTAGCCACATTTTCAAAGGCCGGAATATTCTGCGACATTAAAGCGACATGAGTGGCGAAATCTGCAGATTGTCCTCGATCTATACTTGCAGTGTCCAGGCCAACAGCCTTTATATTCCTATTTTCAATTAGCCATATTGCCGCTTCTGGAGAAAGTCCGGGAAAATGAAGTTCTTTAACCGCCTCCTGACCACGATTTGCAGTTCCAAGGTATTTTTTGGCGTCAGGATAAAATTTACCGTACCCGGTTTGAAGCAATACGATACTTTTCATAGGGATTTTTCCATACCGGGTTTCCCAGTTTTCAAAGTCGTTAATGCTTATAAGATAATCGGGATCTTTTAAAGCATGGGCTGATACATCTATCTTTACACCTGTTCCAATTAGTTTTTTTAGAGGTATAAGATCTACAGTTTGCCTATTTTCAGCAAAGTGGATAGGGGCATCAATATGGGTGCCTCCATGTTCTGCTGTGGAAAAATTATTGGCTGTATAATAGAATCCATTTTCGGTTTGACCGTTAAAAACTTCCTCCATACTAAACTCCTTTGCTGTTACCCAGTAAATACTCTCCTCGGAAAATTCATGGGTAAGATCTATAATCTCACTATTACCTAGATTATCAATTTGCGAGTTCATAATTGAAGTAACCAATAAGAGCGACAGATATATAAGATTTTTCATTTCAATCAGATTAACGATACAATTTAACAATTCAATTCCAGTTCACCTCTGTATAGGTTTCAATTCTATTGCGAAAATCTTTCGGTTTTTCTGCATATATCAGTTTACCTTTGATCTCTGCCTGTTCCCGAAGGTGGTCGCTAAATTCAGAAATTAGAGCCTGGTAGAGTTGGGCTTGTTCGGCATCTTTTAAATTAAAATCTTCTGAATGAAGTTTATCGTCCAATACCATCAAATCATGATCATCACCCAGATAATCTGCCAGTAAATGTATTTCTGTCTCCAGGGTATCGAAGAATTGTGGCCAAATTTCCTGGAGCAATAAACATTGATACCAGAGATATTTTACTCTTTTACGCCATTGATGAAAATTTTTTGCACTAGGATTTTTAAAAGCTTTCTTCATAGCTTTCCTTCCTCTTTTATAGACTCTTTTAATACTGGGAAGGATGATCTTTATATCTTCATTTTCTATGGGCCAGCTGTTGAACTGCTCTTTTCCATGTTCAAGTTTATCATTTAAATATTCTGAAAAGAAATTATTTTCTTTTAAACGCCTGGCCATGACTTCCCTTTCCTGTTCTAGAATTTTAAGATTATGATCGAAGAAATTCTTATAAAGGTACTTACCATATCTCGCTCTTAAATTTTCAATCGTTTCCATATGAGCAGTAAGATCCCTGAGATCTGAGAGTTCTCTTCCCAGGTCTCTGAACCAGATATTGCAAGATTTATACTTTTCTTCTCCCAGCTCATCGCGAAACAGCCTGGTGAGGGCTCTTAATTTTTTGAGACGTTTACGGATATCGTGAACGGCTTCATGTACATCTAAATTTTTAAGCGAGACAAGACAACCTGTAAATTCTTCATCTACTATTTCTGCAATATTTTTCTTTAAACTTAATTCCGGTGTCATTTTATAATCCATGGCTGTCTTTTCATTTGAAATTAGCGAATAGTAAGTTGAATTTGGTTAGAGTTTTATTAAAGTTAGCTAAAATGCAGGGATGATTTTTGTGTTCAAGAATCTGTAATTGAGTTGATTACGGGACTATCTTAAATGTAAGTTGTTTGCGGAACTTTTAATTAAAAAGGCATCTTGAATTTTGATGGATAAGATTCTTAACCCGGGTAATTAATAAAAAAAGCAGCCAAAAAGGCTGCTTTTTTTATTTTTTATCGGCAAGTTCCTTTTCAGGGGTATCAAATTCAATTTCTACCTGATGCCTGGTTAGATCTTCAAAAGTTTCCCTTTCCCTAATTAAATGGCCTTTTCCATTATACCATAGAACCTCTGGTGGGCGAAATCTGGAATTAAAATTACTTGCCATGGAGAAGCAGTAGGCTCCGGCGTTACTAAAACTTAGAATATCGCCTTCTCTTATTTCAGCAATCCTGCGGTTGCTTCCAAATGTATCGGTTTCGCAAATATATCCTACTACACTATAGAATCTGGCTTTTCCGTCAGGATTCGAAATGTTCTTTATATCGTGATGGGAGCCATAGAACATAGGTCGAATCAAATGATTGAAGCCTGAATCTATTCCGGCAAAAACTGTTGATGTGGTTTGCTTGATCACATTTACTTTTGCGAGGAATTTACCAGATTCACTTACCAGGTATTTCCCAGGTTCGAATGCCAGCGTTAATTCCTTGCCATATTCTTTACAGAAATTATTAAAACGCTCCGTCAGTTGAGTTCCCAGGTCTTCAATATCTGTTTCTATATCTCCTTCTCTATACGGAACTTTAAAACCGCTTCCGAAATCGATAAATTCAAGTTCCTTAAAATTTCGTGCAGCTTCAAAGAGAATTTCAGAAGCATAAAGGAATACCCCAATATCAAGAATATCACTTCCTGTATGCATATGTATACCGTTGATGTGCATTCCGGTATTTTCAACAATCCTTAATAAATGAGGCATTTGGTGAATACTTATCCCAAATTTTGAATCTATATGACCCACAGAAATTTTGGAATTTCCACCGGCCATCACATGAGGATTAATTCTTATACAAACCGGAATTTCAGGATGTCGGGTTCCAAATTGCTCAAGAATAGAAAGATTGTCAATATTTATCTGTGCCCCAAGTTCTATAACTTCTTCAATTTCTTCCAGTGACACACCATTGGGAGTATAAATGATCTTTGAAGGATCTACACCAGCTTTTATTCCGAGCTCAACCTCCTGGACTGAAACGGTATCCAATCCGCAGCCAAGCGAATTTAGAAGTTTAAGGATAGAGATATTGGAAAGTGCTTTAACAGCATAATGAATTCTAAGGTTGTCCACCTTAAAGGCATTGGTAAGCCGGTCATACTGGGAAATGATCTTTTCTGCATCATAAACATAAACCGGGCTTCCAAATTCTTCAGCAACCGATAGTAATTCCTTTTGTGTCATCTTTTAAAAATTTAGGCAAAAATATATTTCCTCAGCTTTCATAAATAAGGCGTATATCAAATATAACCGATTTGTACTATTTGTTAATTCTGAAAAATGAAAAATTAAGAATTGCTCATTTCGAATTGAACAGATCTCTGCCTTCTTAGGAGAACAACACCAATTCCCAGGAGTATTCCAATTCCTGCCATTATTGCTCCAACGTATTGCGCGGAAACTATTCCATAGCCATAGGCTATTGGCAGACCCGCAAGATATGCTCCGCTAGCGTTTCCCATGTTAAAGGCGCTTTGATTTAAAGATGAGCCCAGCATTTCAGAACCTTTAGCTGAGTTGATCACGGCCATTTGAATTGGGGTGGCGATACAAAACGCGATCACAGGTAAA
>CBDTXN010000088.1:0-12002 GCA_965364455.1 uncultured Flavobacteriaceae bacterium | reverse complement strand
AGAGCCACACCAACCACACTTGTCCATATGAGAATATTGAGATTCCATCAGATACCACAGTCACCACAAATCATTCAGTAACTATCAAAGGGCAATCTATAGATTATACGGCTGAGACCGGTTTTATGCCTTTATGGAATGACGACAGAGAACCTATTGCAAGCCTTTTCTATACCTACTATAAACGCAGTGGGATAAAGAACACTGAAAATAGACCATTAGTTATTTCCTTTAATGGTGGACCTGGATCGGCATCTGTCTGGATGCATATTGCCTATACTGGACCAAGAGTATTAAAGATCGATGATGAAGGATTTCCTATTCAACCTTACGGAATAAAAGATAATCCGCATTCTATCCTGGATGTCGCAGATATCGTTTTTGTGAACCCGGTTAATACTGGATATTCAAGGGCAATTCCAGATGCTGATGGAAAAGTAAATAGAGAGAAATTCTTTGGTGTTCAGGCAGATATAACATATCTGGCAGAATGGTTAAATACTTTCGTAACTAGAAAGAACAGATGGCTATCACCTAAATACCTTATTGGCGAAAGCTACGGAACCACACGTGTTTCCGGACTGGCACTGGAACTACAAAACAGCCAGTGGATGTATTTGAATGGAGTTATTCTTGTATCACCAACAGAAATTGGTATTGATCGTGAAGGGCCGGTAGAAGTTGCGAACAGACTACCATATTATGCTGCTGCTGCATGGTATCATAAGGCTTTGCCTTCAGAGCTGCAGCAAAAAGATCTGGATGAACTACTTCCGGAAGTGGAAAATTATGCCATCAATGAACTTCTACCTGCACTGGTTAAAGGCGGTTTTATGGAAGATTCTAAAAAACAACAGGTAGCTGAAAAAATGGCTTATTATTCTGGAATAGATAAAAAAGTGATCCTTCAGAATAATCTGGAGGTACCTTTCAGATATTTCTGGAAGGATCTTTTAAGAGATGAAGGTGGATTTACCGTTGGGCGTCTTGATTCCAGATACCGTGGTTTGGATGGAAAGGAAGCAGGAGATAATCCCGATTATAACGTGGAACTCACCTCCTGGTTGCATTCCTTTACCCCGGCTATTAATTACTATTTAAGGGAAGAACTTAATTTTAAAACAGATCTTAAATACAATATGTTCGGCCCTGTTCATCCCTGGGATCGCAGCGGAGATAATACCGGTGAGAATTTAAGACAGGCAATGGCACAGAATAAGAACCTGGATGTAATGATCCAGTCCGGTTATTTTGACGGCGCGACCACCTATTTTAATGCTAAATACTCTATGTGGCAGCTTGACCCAAGTGGCAAGATGAAAGACCGCTTAAGCTTTAAAGGTTACCGAAGCGGCCATATGATGTATTTAAGAAGTGAGGATCTTGAAAAAGCAAATGACGATCTGCGTACATTTATTCAAAATAGCCTTCCGGGAGAAGAACCAGCAAAATATTAATTAAAACATCAGCTCAATAAATATCCCTTTAGATCTTCATAACCGGAGATTTGAAGGGATTTTTTTTCTTTATGCATTAGCTCCCTAATATTTTCGGGAAGCTCTATTTTAACTCCAATAGATTGCTCCACGGTATCCAGAAATTTTACCGGATGTGCGGTTTCCAGAAATGTTCCATAATAATCTTGATGTTCTTTCAGATATTTCTGAAGCCCTAAATAACCAACTGCGCCATGAGGATCCATTGTATAACCTGTTTCGGAATACACCTGCTTTATTGCATTCCTTGTAACCTCATCATCAAAACTATAAGCTGAAAGTACATTTTTGAGTGAAGAGAATTCGTCATCAAATAATCTTAACACCCTTACAAAGTTACTTGGGTCACCAACGTCCATAGCGTTGGAAATTGTGGCAACACTTGGTTTTGGATGGTAATCCTCAGTCTTCATAAAATTGGTCACCGTGTCATTAGCATTATTCGCTGCAATAAAATGATCTATGGGTAACCCCATTCTCTTCGCCAGCATACCTGCGCAAATATTTCCGAAATTTCCACTAGGAACGGAGAAAACAAGTTTTTTATCCTGCTTCATAAGCTGTCTATTCGCCAGGAAATAATAAAACATCTGAGGTAACCACCTGGCAACATTAATGGAATTAGCTGAAGTAAGTTTACGATGAGTTGTAATTTCCTCATCTAGAAAGGCTTTTTTCACCATTCTCTGGCAATCATCGAAAACACCATCTACCTCTAAAGCCTTGATATTCTGCCCGAGCGTAGTAAGTTGCCTTTCCTGAATATCACTCACTTTACCTTTTGGATAAAGTATTACGACATCTATTCCTTCCACTCCTAGGAAACCATTTGCCACCGCTCCACCTGTATCTCCGGAAGTGGCCACCAAAACCGTTACCTTTCCAATATTCCCCTTTTTGATAAAGTATCCAAGGCTTCCTGCCATGAACCTTGCACCAACATCCTTAAAGGCCAGCGTAGGTCCGTGAAAAAGTTCCAGGCTCCCTATGTTCTCTTTTACCGGAACTACCGGAAAATCAAAATCCAGGGTTTGATCCAAAATATTTTTTAATTCAACATCAGGGATTTCACCACCTACATATTCCTTTATCGCTTCAAATGCGATCTCGGTTTTTTCAAGGTTACCCAGGCTTTGAAAAAATGAATCCGGAAGTTTCACGATTTCCTCAGGGAAATAAAGGCCTTTATCTGGTGCCAAACCTCTTATAACAGCATTTTCAAAATTGCTGCTATGTTCTTTATTATTCAGGCTGAAGTATTTCATAAGATCTTAACTCCTTTTTCATTTATAGCTGATAGATGTAACTCGAATTCTATACTTTTATCTGAATAGAATTCTTTAATGGCTTTCTTTACCTTCATGGCAGTTTCATCTCCCCTGCACAATGCATATACTGAAGGTCCAGAACCTGAGATCCCAAATCCTAAGGCTCCTTTTTCAGAAACCAGATCATTGAGTTCCTTAAAATATGGAATAAGAATAGACCTTACCGGTTCTACAATTTCGTCCTTCAGGCTGCGACCTAAAAGACCGTAATCTTCAGTATAAAGTGCACTAACCAGTGCTGCTAAATTCCCCCACTGATTTATAGCCTTTTTCAGACTAACATTCTGCTTGATTATAGATCTTGAATCTTTAGTTTTTATCTCAATAAGTGGATGAAGGATCACCATCCTTAATTCTGAAGGAACGGGTAAACTTAAAACCTCAAGAGGACAATAACTTTTTACCAGGCTGAAACCACCTAAAAGTGCCGGAGCAACATTATCTGCATGGGCATTTCCGCTGGCAAGCAATTCCCCTTGCATAGCGAAGGAAATAAGATCTTTAGTTTGAAATGGTTCCCCCAGTAATTTATTTACGGCAAAAACCGCTCCGGCCGAACTCGCTGCACTGCTACCAATACCACTACCAGGTTTTATCCTTTTGGTAATTTCAATATCAAAACCCTGGATAGATTTCAATCTATCAAGTAACGCTTTAACCGCCACACTGGCCACATTCTTTTCTGCTTCCATAGGTAGATCCTGACCGGTAATTTTGGTGATTCTAACCGTATTCAGATCATTTTTCCTAATGAGCATTACATCTCCTACAGAATCCAGGCAACATCCCAAGACATCAAATCCACAGGACAGATTGGCCACAGTTGCCGGTGCAAAAACTTTTAATTCTTCCATCCTTTTATTTCTTACCTATTCTAATGATATCTGCAAATATTCCAGAGGCTGTAACATCGGCTCCAGCTCCGGCTCCTTTCACGATAAGCGGCTGCTCAGGATATCTGTCTGTAAAGAACAAAACAATATTGTCACTTCCACTTAAATTGGCAAAAGGATGATGTGTATCCACTTTTTGAAGTCCCACTTTGGCTTTACCATTTTCAAGCTGAGCCACATATTTCAGCTCTGCATTATTGCCGGAAGCATCCTCGTAGAGCTTTTTAAATTCTGGTTCATCTTTTTTAAGTAGTTCAAAGAATTTGTCATTTGTTTCAGAATTCAGGCTCTCTTCAGAAAGGAAATTATCTCTTTCTATATCGTCAAGCTCTAATTCAAGACCACTTTCGCGGGCAAGAATCAGGATCTTCCTGGCAACGTCTACTCCACTAAGATCAATTTTTGGATCCGGTTCAGTATACCCCTCCTTCATTGCAGTTTCCACCACTTTATAGAAGGGCTCTGAAGCATCATAATTATTAAACACAAAGTTCAGACTTCCCGAAAGTACCGCCTGGATCTTCTTAATTTGATCTCCTGAAGCGATAAGGTTTTGCAAAGTATCTATTATTGGCAACCCTGCTCCTACATTGGTTTCATAAAGAAATGATGCACCGTATTCTCTGGCTAGATTTTGTAAGTTTTCATAGTTCTCATATGCATCTGCACAGGCTATTTTATTACAGGTTACCACCGAAATGGAATTAGCTAAATAGTCTTTATACCATTCTGAAATTTCAGAACTAGCCGTATTATCGACGAAAATACTATTACGAAGATTATATTCTTTAACTCTTTCAAAGAAATCCTCCTTACTAGCTTGCTCTCCATTACATAAAGCTTCCTGCCATTTGTCAAGATCAATCCCATCTTCATTAAAAAGCATTTTCCTGGAATTGGAAACCGCCAGAACTCTCACTTTTAACCGTAATTTTTCAAGGAGATATTTTTCCTGTTTTTTAAGCTGGTCAAGCAATTTACTCCCAACATTTCCTACTCCCGTGATAAACAGGTTTAATTCCTTGGAAGGAACTTCAAAAAACTGCTCATGAAGCGTATTAAGAGCTTTTGTGACATCTTTTTTGGCGATGACAGCTGATATATTCCTTTCAGAAGAACCCTGCGCAATTGCCCTAATATTGATGTTATTATTCCCCAAAGCACTAAACATCTTCCCACTTAGACCATGGTGACTTTTCATCCTGTCTCCTACCAGGGCCACAATAGAAACATTTTCTTCTATCTCTACCGGTTTGATCTTTTTAAAAGCTATTTCAGCTTCAAAAGCTTCATCAAGTGCTTCCTTGGCATTTTCAGCTTCATCAGCTTTTACGGCAATACAGATACTATGTTCTGATGATGCCTGGGTAATCAAGACGACATTAATATGTTCCTGAAAAAGAATTTCAAAGAACCTTTTGGAAAATCCCGGTATACCTACCATTCCACTTCCTTCAATATTCAGAAGTTTGATGGAGTCTATATGGGTTATACCTGTCACCCAGCGAAAATTCTTTTTACTTGATTTGGAAATAACTGTTCCCGGTTGCTCCGGCTCAAAGGTGTTTCTAATATGTATCTCAATATTTTTATCAAGTAGAGGCTGTAAAGTTGGCGGATATAAAACCTTCGCCCCAAAATGGGATAATTCCATCGCCTCCTCGTAAGATATGTTCTTTAATGAATATGCCTGAGGTACGAGATTTGGATTAGCTGTAAACATTCCATTTACGTCAGTATATATAAGGACTTTATCCAGATCTAATGCTCCACCAATAATAGCTGCGGTAAAGTCTGAACCTCCACGACCTAAGGTACTTGGAACTCCCTGTTCATTCTTTGCTACAAAACCAGGAACAATGTAGAAGTCGGCTTTATTTTTAGCAAAAAAATCTATGAGGTTCTTATTGGTCACCTCGTAATTTACCACAACCTTCTCATTCGTATTTTTACAAACAATAAGTTCCCGGGTATCGGTAAATAGACTATCCAGCCCCAGACTTTTAAAATATTCTGCGATAATTAATGAACTCAGTATTTCTCCAAAACCAGAAACTACATGACGTGTTTTATCTGAAAGCTCATTCAAGAGGTAGACTCCTTCATATAATGTTTCGAGTCGGTTGAAATGATTTTTCACCTTACTAAGGATACCACTTTGAGCCGATACCGGAATAAGTTCTCTTACAACGTCAAGATGCCTTTTCTCATTTCTTTCAAGTATTTCCTTATAGGTAAGATCTTCCCTGGAAGCGAGTTCGGCCATTAGCAAAAGGTCGTTCGTCACTCCTCCAAAAGCTGAAAATACTGAGATAACAGCATCCTTTTTTAAGTGTTCTTGAATGGTTTGAGCTACTAATTTAATACGCTCGGGAGTGGCTAAAGATGAACCACCAAATTTCAGGATATACATAACTGAAATTGTTTAGTTAGTTTATAAATATATGATATACTGGTACGGACGGAAGTTATATAGCAAGGACCCCAAAAGGGGTAATACCCGTAATCGTGATAGCAATAGTAAACATGCGGAAAGAGAAATTCCCGGTTGTACTAATGATATTTTCTTGAAGTTTATTCACGATTTTTCTTCGATAACTTTTTTAAAGGTATTCAAATTAATTTACCAGCAAAATTTTTTATATGATTCACTTAAAAAATTATCAATTTGATATTTATATGAAATAAAAATGCCTGATAATTTAAATTATCAGGCATTTTACTAAGTATATTAAATTGAAGTTTTATAATCCACTGATATAACTTCCATACAGATCCTTGAATTGAAGTCCCTTAGAAAATCTTTGCTTGCTCAGTTTCTTATATTCTACAAGCGCCCATAACAGAAACTCTTTCATGAAATATTTATCCTCCATTTTTAATTCCGGCTGATATTTATCTATTAATTTGTTCAGTGGTTCTATGGAATCCAGTTTCTCTTTATATTCAGAATCGGAAATATCATCTGGTAATTCAAAACCTGATCCTTCGAAAAACCATTCAACTAGATCATCATATGGGGTTGTAGCATCCGGCTTCTGTAATTTTTCGATCTCAGGAAAGTAATTTGAAAACAAAGTTTTCACCGCATCTCCTATCAACTGTAAAGCAACAAAAGCGGCTCCTTCCTGCTCTCCTTCATATACCAGTTCAACCTTACCGGTGATAGACGGAATGACCCCTAGGAAATCACCGAATCTTAACAAAGTTTCTTCTTCCCCATTTTTGATAGCCCTTCTTTCAGCGGTACTCAATAGATTTTCGAAGGCGGTAATACTCATCCTTGCACTAACCCCACTTTTATGATCTATAAATTCACTGTCACGTGCTTCAAAACTAATCTGCTCCAGCAGATCTTTGGCTATTTCAGGAACATGAACCAATTCCCTTTGTCGCTTATCCAATTGAGCTTCCTGAGAAGTAATGATCTTGGCAATTTCAATATTCTCGGGGTAATGCGTAAGGATCTGGGAACCAATACGGTCCTTTAGAGGTGTTACTATACTTCCCCGGTTTGTATAATCCTCTGGATTTGCCGTAAATACGAATTGCATATCTAAAGGCAGTCTTAGTTTAAATCCTCTGATCTGGATATCACCCTCCTGAAGAATATTAAATAATGCTACCTGAATCCTCGCCTGTAGATCTGGCAATTCATTGATTACGAAAATACTTCGGTTTGCCCTCGGGATCATTCCAAAATGTATCACCCGGTCATCAGCATAGCTTAATCTGAGATTAGCAGCTTTTATAGGGTCTACATCTCCTATAAGGTCGGCCACAGTTACATCTGGGGTAGCCAGCTTTTCAAAAAACCGTTCCTCTCTATGAATCCAGGAAATAGGGGTACCATCACCTTTTTCACTAATAAGGTCCTTAGAAAATCTACTAATTGGTTTTAAAGGATCATCATTGATTTCTGAACCTTTTATGGTTGGGATCCATTCGTCCAAAAGATTAACCATAAGTCGCGCCAGGCGGGTTTTCGCCTGCCCCCTTAAACCAAGTAAATTTATATTATGACGTGATAGAATTGCCCTTTCCAGTTCGGGGATCACAGTATAATCGTAACCGTGGATTCCGTCAAAAGCTTGTTCTTTATTTCTAATCTTATCCTTAAGATTATCCCTTAGTTCATCCTTGATACTTTTCGATTCGTACCCAGCTTTTTTAAGTTCTCCGAGCGTTTTAATATTATCTTTATTCATATTCTTAATCTTAGCCTCTTATTCTTTTTTTTCGGTTAATTTCATAATCTTCAAAAATCATTTCACCTAAACCTTTCAAACCTGTATAGAACGCCTTACCCTGATTGGCCATGGTAAATTCCTGAACAAACCTTGTTAAATAAGGATCCTGAGCGATCATGAAAGTAGTTATGGGAATACGCAGTTTTCTGGCCTGTCTCGCCATGTTATAACATTTATCTACGATATATGGGTCTAATCCCATACTGTTCTTATAATAACTACCGTCCCTTTCCCTAACACAACTGGGTTTACCATCGGTAATCATAAAGATCTGTTTGTTGGTATTTCTTTTTCGGCGTAAAAGATCCATAGCTAGTTCCAATCCAGCTACGGTATTGGTATGATATGGCCCTACTTTTAAATATGGTAATTCTGCAATGGAAATAGGCCATGCATCATTTCCGAAAACCAGAATATCCAGGGTGTCTTTTGGATATCGCGTGGTGATCAATTCTGAAAGTGCCATGGCTACTTTCTTTGCCGGGGTTATCCGGTCCTCCCCATAAAGGATCATACTGTGGCTAATATCAATCATCAGCACAGTACTCATCTGAGATTTATAATGAGTTTCCTCTACTACGAGATCATCTTCAGACATAGTGAATTCGCCAATACCATGGTTGATCTGAGCATTACGCAGACTCTCAGTCACAGAAATTCTACTGAGAGAATCTCCAAATTGATAAGCCCTGAAATCACCAGTGTGCTCATCTCCCCTTCCAATCTGGCTGGTTCGATGATTTCCTGAAGACCCTTTTTTCAATTTTCCGAAGATCTGCTCTAAAGCCTGCTGCCTTATTGCTCTTTCTGTCTTGGCTGTAATAGCCATCGCTCCATTCCCTTCCTGGTCTATTTCCTCGCGGATATATCCTTTCTTCTTAAGATCCTCTACAAAATCATCCAGGGTATAATCTTCATTGGTCAACTGATACTCCTCATCAAGTTGTTTCATCCAATCTAGAGCTTCATCAAGATCTCCGGAGGTATGAGTAATAATCTCCTTGAATATTTCGAATAGTTTATCGAATGGCGAAACATCAGGCTCATCATATTTTTCAAAAATGAAACCTCTAATTGCCTTATCTTCCTTCCTCTTCATATCCTTAAAATTAAACCTTTTTAGATAGAATATGAAAACAAGAACCGTCAACACTAACTAAACTTTTGTTAATTGAAAGCTCTTTAAAGGTTTCCATTTGTTGTTATTCTTTTCTTAATTGCTTCTCATTTTTCTCAGGATATAAGAGATTTGAAAAAAATTTTAATGAGAAAAATTGCCCCCCTTCTAATAGCCTTGATTACAACCTTTGGCCTTAAATCACAGGAAAGTTCATCACCCTATAAAACTGAATTCTGGAAAGATGGTTCATGGATCGCAGGATCTACCGCTCTAAATATATTAGGTGTAATCACTATCCAAAATAAGGATGACTTGAGTGATAATGATCTCGCAAATCTTAATCCAGACGATATCTGGGGAATAAATAGCGGAGCAATAGGGAATTATTCGGCAAATGCTGATGAATTAAGTTATATTCCATTTTACGCCTCATTCGCAAGTCCACTCCTTTTTTTATTAGGCGAAGATGAACGGAAAAATTTTGGTCAAATTTCAGTAATGTTCGTGGAAACCATGGCTACAACGGGAGCAATATTCACTATAACGGCGGGAACAGTTCAAAAGAGCAGACCACTGGTATATAATGAAGAACTTTCAGCTGAAGAAAGAAAAGATTCTGATGCACAGAGGTCATTTTTTGCAGGACACACTGCAGCTACAGCAGCAGCCAGTTTTTTCACAGCAAAAGTATTCCACGATTTTAACCCGGATTCACCTGCAGTTCCATTTGTATGGGCAGGTGCAGTTGCGGTTCCTGCTTATGTGGGATACCTACGAACAAAAGCCGGAAAGCATTTCTTAACAGATAACTTAATTGGTTTTGGAATTGGTGCCGCTTGTGGTATATTAGTTCCTGAATTACATAAAATCGGGAATGAAAAGGTGGATATTTATCCAACGGCACAAACAAATGTTTTGGGAACCGGAATAGATACTAAAGGAATTGGAGTAAACTACAGTTTTTAAAACCCTACCTAATTATGAGTGCAGGAGAAATAATTATCCTCTTTTTTACTTTATTAATGTGCATTCCCACAATTGCCTCCATAACGAGATTTGATCATTGGTGGGTTCGAGGTTTTGATTTTCCCAGGATCCAGATTAGTTTTTTGATTATTTGTGTAATAATAGCATCTGCTTATATCTATGATTTTTCTGCAGCCTGGCAATTTATTGCCATCGGAGCTCTTTTAATAAGCCTGATTTATCAGTTCTCAAAAATTTATCCTTACACCTATATTTCAAGGAAACAAGTTTTAAAGTTTAAAGGCACTGATCCTAAAGGCAGTATTTCCATTCTTGTTAGTAATGTACTTACCCCAAATAAAAGAAGTGATAAACTAATTTCACTGGTAAAGGAAAGAAATCCAGATATCCTGCTCACACTAGAATCTGATAAAAGATGGGAAGATGACTTGTCTGAATTAGAGGAAGAATATAAGTACAACATTAAAATTCCTAAAGACAATTTATATGGAATGCATTTATATTCCAAGCTTGAACTGGAGGATATAAAAGTTAGGAATTTAGTCCAGGAAGATATACCCTCTATTCATGGAAAAGTAGTTCTTAGAAATGGTAAGAAAGTTAACCTGCACTGTTTGCATCCAATGCCACCAAGTCCTACGGAAAGCGACACATCTACCAACAGGGATGCTGAATTATTAATGCTCGGTAGGGATCTAAATGCTGAAGAAGAGTCAATTTTAGTTATTGGTGATCTGAATGATGTTGCTTGGTCCAGAACAACCAGGCTATTCCAAAAGTTAAGCGGACTTATGGATCCACGAATAGGAAGAGGATTCTTTAATACTTTTCATGCGGGCTATTTTCTTTTGAGATGGCCTTTAGATCATGTATTTCATACAAAAGATTTTACTTTGATCGAAATTGCCAGAGAAAGAAATATTGGCTCAGATCATTTCCCGATGTATATCAAATTGAATTATGAACCTACCGCGGAAGCTATTAATGAGGACACGGATAATCCTGCACCAGAGGAAGAAGAGTGGGCTGAAGAAAAAATTCAAAATGCGGACCCCTTAATGAAAAAGATAGAGTATAATTATCCTGACAACAGACTGTTTTCATAGAGAAATTTATGTTCAACACTTTAGCTGATTGAATAAAAAATTTTCAATCAGAAATACTCACTTACACTCGTCTACATGAAAAACTAGAAAATAGTCTTAGAGAAATGAACTCCGACCCCAAAATTTGCCTTTTCATAAGAACTAATATCCATTCCTATTTGAGCCTTGAGAGAGTAGTATTCATCTATAAGATCTAATTCCATTAGTGAAGATAATACTTCTCTTTTTTCGGAAAAGAAAGAATCCTTAACACCGTAATTTTTTCGATAACTTAAAAGAAAGCGGTAAGGATATTTTTCAAATAGGTTCCCTTTTAAACCTAAATGATGAATGGTGGTAATATTAGTGCCAATTCTGAATCTATTTTCATTCAACAGAATAAAAGGTACTCCGAGCACCTGATTGTTATAGGTCCATCCTGAGCGATATAAATTATTGTTGAAATAATTATCTGCGCCATCCTCAAGTGAACTTACCCTATCCCTACTTTGATTTTTAGTATAATAAAACTCATACATCAATGCTTTTAACCAGGGTGTACCCCAGAAATTATCACGATTATCATCGAAATAAATACCATAGCGACCATCTGGTAAATTCCCCATTTTAAGTCCCGAGGCATCTTCAAAAATATGATTATAAATTAACTGAAAATCTATATCCTTTATTTTTGTTTTTATTTTTATCTCGTAGCTGCCAATTTGATTTCCTAAGGCATTAATCTCCTCTCCATCTGCAATGTTATTTTCAGCTGCACGCCCAGTAAATATTCTTATATAGTCTTCAAAACTACTGGGTAATGCTCCAAATTCCTCTGAATAG
>CBDTXN010000087.1:0-12374 GCA_965364455.1 uncultured Flavobacteriaceae bacterium | reverse complement strand
CCTTTAAATACTGCATCTAGATTATTTTTCTGTAAAGGTCTAAAATTCTCATATCCAAAATATTCCTTCAGGGTGTCTAACAGGATAGCTTCTTTCATAGCCGCAAAGGTAAAATTAAGCTGAGTTTTTCTGTAATTCCGCAGACTTAAATCGAAGAAATTTTATCCACTTTGATTGTATGGAAATTGTCGTTAATGGATTATTATTACATTTATAAAAATATTTTCCGCATATGGCCCTCAAACCACTATCACTGCTTAGGAGACCAAAGAATACCAAAACAGTGAACCAGATCCCCGGTACAATGACGTATGTGGGGAGGAAGGAAACCGCTCAAACCAAATTAGATGTTATCGATTATAACAAGGAGAGTTATGAGCGATATTCGTCTACTTCAACTGAGGATGCCTTTAATTTTGTAGATGAAGACAAGATCACCTGGTTCAACATAGATGGTCTTAGTAATGTCCCTGAAATTCAAAAATTAGGTGAATACTATGAGCTTCATCCATTGGTTATGGAAGATATTGTTAATACCGGACAACGCCCAAAAATTGAAGAATACCAGGACTATCTTTTTATCGTTGCAAAAATGCTCTATTACCGCGATGGAAATATAGAAAACGAGCATATTAGTATGATCGTGGGGAGGAATTATCTTTTGACATTTCAGGAAGCAGACGGAGATGTCTTTGATCCGGTAAGGGAACGTATTGAAAATGGAAAAGGAAGGATTAGAGGCCGGGAAGCAGACTATTTAATGTTCGCCTTGCTGGACAGTATTGTAGATAATTATTTTCTGGTTCTGGATGATATAAGCGATAGAATAGGTGATCTGGAATCCAATTTGTTTCTTGCTGAACCGCGCGAAAATATTACCCAGGAGATACAGGAGTTAAAAAGTACAATTCTAAGGATAAGGCGTTCGGTTTTTCCGTTGCGGGAAGTAGTAGGGAGGCTTGAAAAAATGGAAAATGGCCTTATTAAAGAGAATACCATAAATTATATAAGGGATGTACACGATCACTTGGTTCAGATATCTGAGAATATTGAAATCTATCGTGATATGATCTGGGGGCTTATGGATCTTTATATGACTACCATAAGTAATAAGATGAATGAAGTAATGAAAGTACTTACCATAATGGCCAGTATTTTTATTCCTCTAACGTTTATTGCGGGGATCTATGGGATGAATTTCGAATACATTCCTGAACTTCAATGGAAATACAGTTACTTCGTTCTTTGGGGAGTGATGATCATTGTATTCCTTTTAATGCTTTATTATTTCAAAAGGAAAAAATGGTTGTAAATAAAAAATTAAGGATTATGAGAATTTTCGTCATGCTTTGCCTTGTTAATTTTATGGTTTCAAACAGTTTGAATGCTCAGGCCCAACAAATAGAAATGCAGGATTCTATTAATGAAATCTATGTAGGAACTTATACCCGGAAGGAAGGCCATGTGGACGGTAAAGCCAAAGGTATCTATTTACTGGAGCAACATCACGATAATGGAAAACTTAAGATGGCTGGTCTTGCTGCAGAGCTTACTAATCCTTCCTTCGTAAAGGTGGGTAAAAAAGGAAAATACCTTTACGCGGTAAGTGAACTGGGGCCACAGGACGGTGATAGTGGATTGGTCTATTCTTACGAAATTCTTGAAGATGGCACTCTTAAAAATATTGGAAAACTTGGAACAGGAGGTTTTGCCCCATGTCACATTGCTTTGGACAGGGCAGGAAAATTTGCTTTCGTAAGTAACTATCTTGGCGGAGTAGTTATGGTTTATAAAATAGGTTCTGATGGAAGTCTTGAGAAAAGTCAGGAAATTAATTTGCCAAATGCTGATGAATCACATGCCCATTCTGTAAAGATAAGCGGGGATAACCGTTATGCATATATTGCCGATTTGGGGAATGATAAGATATGGATATATCATTTTGATGTAATGACAGGACAATTAAAGCCTCACGATCAAAACTTTGTTCAGTTAGAAGAAGGTGCCGGGCCACGACACTTAAGCTTTACCAAAAACGGAAGCTTCGTTTATTCTATTAATGAACTTAATAGCACCGTTAGTGCCTTCTCAATTGAAAAGGATGGTAGGTTGAAACATATTCAGAATATTACCGCTATTCCGGAATCTTATGTACAGCCAAATTCTGCAGCAGATATTCATATCCATCCCTTGGGTAAATTCTTATACACTTCGAATCGTGGGCATGACAGCATTGCCATTTTCGAAATTGATGCAGAAACAGGAAGACTTTCCCATGTGGATTATGTTCCTATTGCCGGAAAGACCCCAAGAAATTTTGCGATTTCCCCTTTTGGTAAATTCTTATATGCTGCAAGTCAGGATACCGGTAATATTACTATTTATAAGATCAACGAGTCTACGGGGAAACTAAAGCCGCAGCCACCGGTATTTGAGATAAAGACCCCGGTATGTCTGGAATTTGTGAAAAAATAGTTCATAATCTTAGACGGTAAGCAAAGCCTGCTTGAAAACTTAAATTATTGATCAATCCGGAATCGAATTGCGATTGAGGGATTAGCTTGTTTGAATAATCGTAGGCTTCATAATCATTGATCTGATAGTTCCCAATTTTTCCAAATAAAATAATTTTATCTGTGATATGCTTTTCGATGAATATTGAGGTAACCAGCAACTCCTTTCTGAAATATTTAATATCCGGATTTTTATTGATAACGTAGGAATTCAGGGTCCAGTCGCTTTCGACCCCTGTATACCATTCGTTCTTCTTTAATATCCACTCGAACCTTATCGTGGAAGGGATCAGAACATATAAGTTCCATTTTTCAGAAGGTGTCCAGTGTAAACCGCCAATAGGGAAGATGAGATCTTTGTTAACTTCCTGGTTATAGTATATACCTGCAAAAAGACTTAACTTTTGATTTCTTTTCTGGGTAAAAAGAAACCATCCTCCTGGTTGCAGATCTCCTAATGATGGTTTGTAATAATCTGAATTTAATTTGAATCGTATCTGGGTTAAAAGACTCCACCTTCCTTCCAACTATGCAGATATCCTGCACTTAGAAAGTTGGAATATAGATCCAGGTCATTACCAGAATATTCAATGTTATTTAACTTAAAAATCTCTCCGTAATAATTACCCAGGATATAGTCCCCGTTTTTGAGTTCTACTCCCAGGTTTACCCTGGCATTAAAACGGTTAAAATTGAAATCTGAAGCATCTTTTGGTGAATAAGTAGCATGTTCATAACCAAGGCTGACTATATCAAAATAGGATTGAGCCTTCGAACTCTCTGAAAGCAGGGCTGATAAAACCAAAAGGATTAAATAAAGAAACTGCTTCATTATATTATTTTTATTTCATCCTGTTTGTAGATCAGCTTTCCTAAACTGATCCATCTCCCTGGTGGTAATAATATCTCTAAGTGATTGGGGAATGAGTTTACCTAAAGTTAAGTAGAATTTATTTACAGTGCCCGGGATGATAACTTCTTTCTTATTCAGGAAAGCGTCCATGGTTATACATGCGACCTCTTCGGGATCCATAATAGATAATTTTGCAAACCAACCCATAGTACGGTTCTTATAGCACATTTTAGGGTTGGTGTTCATGCCTCCCGGACAAACGATGGAAACCCAGATATTGTCATTTCTGAATTCCAGGTTCAGACTTTTTGATAAGGAATAAAGGTAGGCTTTGGTAGCGCCATAAACCTGTTTTGTAGGCAGACTAAAATAGCTCGCCAGGCTACTAACATTAAGTATCCCCGAAGGAGAATTCCTTTTTAGATGTGGATAGAATAATTTTATTAGTAAAGTAGGGGCGCCAATATTCACTTCAATCTGTTTTAGATAATAATTCAGGTCCACCTCATGAAAAAATCCCTTACTTAGAATGCCGGCGTTATTGATGAGGTATTGAAGTTCTATCTTATGCTGATCTATAAATTCAACTAATTTATTAGCATTTTCTTTGTCACTAAGATCCATTCTCATGGAATAAACCGAAATATCAAAGTTATTCTCCAGAAATACTTTTAAGTTACCTAATCCTGTTCCTGGTAGGTCGATCAAAAAAAGATTCATATTTCTTCTGGCACATTCTATGGCCAGAGCTTTTCCAAATCCCTGGCTAGCTCCTGTTATAAGTGTGTGATATTGCGCTTTCATGACCTTTGTTTTTAATGAATTGATAAGTGTATCCAAGACCTTCTTCAAGGCTCGTGTATCTGTACCCAAGTTCTTTCTGAGCCTTTTCTGATGAGGCCGCTCGGTTGGTAAAAAGAAAATCCAGAATCCTTGGGCTTATAGCCGAATCATATTTGCTGAAAAGACTGAATAAAGAGAATAATCTGAAGACGTGGGTGAGAAAGGGGTAGTTAATTGTATAAACCTTCTTTTTAAGATTGGTTTTCCTGAATATTAAATCAAACAGTTTTTCATAACTGGCATTTTCACCGCTAATTATATACTGCTCACCTCCCTTAGAATGGATCATTGCCAGCTTAATTGCTGTAACTACATCATCTATATAAACATAATTGGCAATAGCTTCTATTTTGGAAGGAACCAGAAGAAATTTGTTTTTAAGAATTATATCAAAGAGTTTATTGATTCCGTTGGAATAGCATTCCAGACCGGGACCATATATTCTTGAGATATTCAAAATTACTCCGGGAAGACCTTGTTGGTTATAATCCTTAACCAGCTTTTCGGCCATAACTTTAGTAAGTTCGTAATCATTATTATAGGACGACATTCGGGGTTGATCTTCTGTGATCTTGGTACCTGGGAGCGAAGCGCCGAAAACAGAAACGCTACTCGTATAAATGAACCTTTTAACCTGTAGTTCTTTTGCTGCTTTTAGAACATTAGAGGTTCCTTTTACATTCACCTCGTAAAAAGGATCAATTTTTTTACAACGGATATTTGTAAAACCGGCTAAATGCAAAACGATACTACATCCCTTCATTGATCTTTTTATTCTTTCCAGGTTTTGAAGATCTCCTTCAAACGGAATTATATTCTCATGTTTTGGTAAGGACTCTGAATTAAGATCTCTTACCAGAGCATGTAATATATGTCCTTCTTTAACGAGCGAAAATGCTAGTTTTGAACCTAAATAGCCGGTAATGCCAGTGACAAATATTTTCATGACTTTTGAATTTTAGTTAAACCTTTAGAAATAATTATAGCTTCATATCCCAGTGAAAGCGAAGCATGTATTATGAAAGCCGGCCATATACTCCCTGAGAAATAAGTAAAAAGACATAGCACAATCCCGAATGGTATACTGCCCAGTATTTCCTTTTTGGAATCCAGAATATGGATTAAAGCATAGAAAAATAGGTTAATGAGTATGGCATTTATAAGGTCTAAATATTGAAGGCTAAACCAGAATAATACTCCTCTAAAGAAGATCTCATAAACCAGCAGAAAAAGCAGTCTGATTATAATGTAGACCAGTCCTTCTTTGATGGTAAGTTGGAAATTAAATAAGATGTTTTTAGATAAAGCATCAGAGATAGAAAGGTCCATACTTATGGTTGCAAATAATGCCACTGCAAAACTTAAGGCAGGATTGAACAGAGAATCATTGAGAAAAATAAAGTCTGATTGTTGAAAGAAAACAAAACCTGCAGCCCCAAAAATCATAATTCCAAGGAAATGCCTAATGTTGAGGATCATGAATCCATCCTGATCCCTGTTGGTCACAGCATCTTCAATCTTAGTGATCTTTAATCTCCAACATACCAGGGAGATTATAAAATAACTCCAGAAACAAACAAATATGTAAACTGCGGTTTCCATCTCGATCCAATTATTGTTTATGTAACTCCACCTTGAAAAACTTACCGTATACATCTACCTGAACACATTTTCCTCCCTGGTAATTAAAAACATTAGAAGCACCGTCAGGAAAATCGATTCGGTATTGATTACTTCCGATCTTTTTTACATCAACCATCATTTGTTGATTATCACAGTAAACAGACTGGATATCCAAGGGTTCTTCAAAATATAGGAGTACGAGGTTATGATCTATCCTGGCTTTAGGAAAAACCCGACTACCTTGATTATCCTCAATGAAGTATTTGTTTTCCTTAAAGAATAGTTCCTTAGGTCCTTTGACCTTTTCGTTAATAGATCTTTCTACAGAAGAATAGATCAATTGACCATTTTTATAGCGAAAGCTTTCCTTAGCCTTAACTCTGAATTTCTTGATCAGTGAAGCTTCAACCTTTGATGATAAATGATAATTTGTATAAGGCGCAGCTTCGGTTCTTTCAATTTGAAGAGTACCAATACTTTTCTCATTTTTCAATATTTTGAAAAGAACTTCACTATCCTGGGCCTTTACACCTCCAGTTAAGAGCAGACTTATTACTACTACAGGAATGATCTTGAAATATCTAAGATTTTTATTATGATCCAGTTCCTTTAGTATCGGTAACCTGTGCTTGTACTTATCTATAAGTACCATTAATAATAGGAATAACATGACTCTACGATTTATGATGAATATCCGGGAGGCATTTCATCAGGTTAGTGAAGTAAAATTACGTAGAGGGAACCGTGTCAATATCCGGTTTTACTGGAATCTGGAAGTTTCAGGACGTCCGGAATTATATTCGGATATCCGAAATTATTTCGGACACTAGCAGGTAGAGTCCCGGAATTCGGTAGGAGTTCTTGAAGTGAATTTTTTGAATGCAGTATAGAAAGTTGATTTGGAATTGAATCCACATTCCAGCCCGATGGAGACAATTGTATACCTACAAAAACTATCATCGGTAAGCAACTTTTTAGCCTGTCGTATCCTCAAGGAATTAATGTAGTCTGAAAAATTATAACTACTATAGGTATTGATGAGTTTAGATAAATGAGAAGTGCTGATATTGAATTCCTCTGCCAGATCATCCAGATTCAGATTTGGGTCTAAAAAACTTTGCTTTTCTATAACCTGATTATGAATTGACTCAAATTCCTTTTGATGCTTTAGATCAATTTCAGGATTTGCAGGATGATCCTTTTCAGAATTTTCTTCATTAATTTTTAAGGCCTTTTCAGAAGATATAGATTTCCTGATAAATATCCGGTCATTTACGAAGTGATAGCGGTAAAACCCCTGGTATCCTATCCAGTAGATCAATCCGGACAGACCCAATCTAAGAATATGGTAACCCTGGACCTCACCGGTGGTATTAAAAAGGGTTATCGCGATGGCCCATAGGAAGAACATGGCAACACCGATCTTCCAAATTGTTTTTAACCAGCCAATATCATCAAACTTCAATAAATATTCATATAGATGTTGCTTCTTAAATAATAATTGATAGCATTTAATAAACAGGAAGAGACTAAAACTGGCAATAAATATCTCTTCTAAAATGGTGAAATTCCTGATTAGAAAATTATCCTGATCAGGGATAAAATAATAAGTATAGGCCAGTAGAAATGTTCTTAATAGAATAAGGATAAAGAATATGATCGTGGCTAATTTGATGTAGATCTTATTTGTCTTTTCTATACGTAGATAATAAACCAGGAAGGCGTGAAATACAGGTAAGATCCCCAGGTCCCATGGAATAAGAAATTCTCTGAGGAAAAATATATCGAATTCAAAACTTTCAAAAAACCATGCCTGTAAATTATTCAGGGATAAAAAAAGTACCGTTAGATTTAGATAGATCACAGCACGACTTACCATTCGCCTTGTGATATGGATTGTGAAAATATTAAATGCAAAGCCCTGAATAACCCCAATTATCAGAATAAAGTTTATTATGCCGCTTGCACTCATTTTTCTAAGGTAAAGTATACCTGAAGTTAATCATTTTCATTAACTGGTAGTCTTCCGGAATTCTGAAGGTGTTTTGGATGTGAACTTTTTAAAGGCAGTATAAAAGGTAGATTTAGAATTAAATCCGCATTCCAGGCCAATAGAAACAATAGTATATTGGTCAAATTCATCATCGTTAAGAAGTTTTTTAGCCTGTTGTATTCTCAGTGAGTTTATATAATCTGAAAAATTTTTATTGCTGTACGAATTGATGAGCCTGGATAAATGTGGTGGGCTCATTTCCATTTCATTGGCCAGGTCTTCCAGGCCAAGTTTTGGATCAAGGTATCTTTGTTTTTTAATTATATAAGCGTCGACTTTCTCGAAGTCAACTTTTTGATTAGAATTCGATTCATTCCTTTGGGGAGAATTGATTTCAATTTTTTCATTATCAACCAACAAAGCTTTATTTGATGAAATTGATCTTCTAAGAGAGATCCTTTCATTTACAAAATTATATCTGTAAAACCCCTGGTAGCCCATCCAGTAAAGCAAAATGGAGGTGCCTAATCTTAGAGGATAATAAGCTAATTTATCTCCGGTAATATTGAATATAACTATGGCTAATATCCATAACAGAAAAACAAAACTACCTAACCGTAATATTACTCTAAGCCATGAAATATCATCATATTTTAAAATGAAAGCATATAATTCCTGTTTTTTGAAAATAAGTTTATAACACTCATAAAAAATATACAGGTTAAATGAGGCGTTTAAAATCTCCTCTATAGAGGTATAGGTAGTAATCAGGGAATTATCCTTATTTGGTACAAAGTAGTACACAAAGCCTATCAATAAAATTCTTATTACTATCTCTATTGTGAAAATCCATATTGCCGGTTTTATATACGTTTCTATTGTATTTCGAACCCTTAGATAATAGATCAGGAAAGCATGAAATACAGGCATTATTCCCATATACCAGGGAACTACAAGCTCTTCCAAAAAGAAATTATTGGTAGAAAATTCACTTTGAGTTAGCCAGGCCTGTAAATTATTTAAGGATATAAGGAGTACCGTTAAATTAAGATAAATTACAGCCCAGCCAACTTTTCTTTTGGTGATATGAACGGTAAAAATATTGAATACGAACCCCTGTATCACTCCAGCGATCAAAATAAAATTTATGATACCGATAATATCCATCTTTAAGATATTTATTAAAAATCGGGGCCGGCTAATAAATCCTGGGGCGTAAAAAATTTAAGGGGATAGGAATATTAAATTTAAACAAAAAAAGACAGCCTTTTGAGCTGTCTTTTTGATTTTATAAAATTTACAAATTTTATACTTCCTCTATTACAAAGAAACCATCATTTCCCTGTGCCTGGTATAATGGCATAAATATCCGGGCATCCCACTTACTTATGACCTTTTCTCCGTTTTGCTTTGCCAGAAATTCCCCTTTTTCGATCTTTTGAAAATTCTCATAACCCGGCTTCATTTCGAAAACATCATTTTCTTTCAATCCATGTCTATAAGTGATCTCAAAGGTTTTTTGTGGAGGCGCATTCTTTTCTGCGAATCTATTCACACATTCAGGATAGGTAGAGATGCGGCTTAGATCCAGATCACAACCTTCTTGAAGAGCGAGCCAGATAGCTCCTTCATGGTTTTCAACAGAAGTTTCATCTGTATGCTGGCCAGCTTCAAATACAAATCCGGTCATTCCAATCCTACTAAGATAATGGTCAATATCCCCGGTAATAATATCACTAAACCCTCTAATGATATACGTAGGGAATTTATGCGCCCATTCGTCATTATCATTTACCTCCTGAACCGAAACATAAGGTAGGCTTGGGGAAGACGTGGTATGGCAATCCAGAAAATATCTCTTGGTAAAGTTACTTTCCGGATACTGCTTGAGCAATTCAATGATCTGATGCATTTCCTTTTTCTCATGAGTGTCTTTTATCTCTTCCTGCACATTTTTTTTGGTCCAGGTACGATTCAAGTCTTCATGTATATAACGCTTATTCTCATTCAGGGCATTTTTATTTCCAGAAACCCCTAAAATGGTTCCTTTAATTTCAGGCTTCGTCTTGTTCAATTCTTTAAAAACCTTTTCCAATGCTTCTATACCACTAGGCTCATTTCCATGAATTCCGCCGGTTACAAATAAAAGTGGACCTTCACTTCCGGAAGAATACTCACCTATAATCCTGGGAATCTCTTCATTCAATTCTTCATTCATAGTTTTTCAGGTTTTAGTTCATAGTGGCCAGAGTACGATTTGATAACTGGCCTTCATATACTTTTTTATACTCTACTTTTCTTTCAATTGACTCAATTACAACGTCTGTAAAAGATGGTAGTCCTATATCTTTAAAATGTTCCATTCCACCGGGACTAAGTACATTGATCTCAATGAGCTTATCCTTAACTATATCGAGTCCAACAAAGAAAAGTCCATCTCTTATAAGTTTTGGAGCAGTAAGCTCCACTATGCGTTTCATAGCTGGAGTAAGGTCACTACTGTCTGCCGTTGCTCCCAAAGCGAAATTACTTCTAAATTCACCTTCGCCGGCAACTCTTCTAATTATGGCTTTTTTACCGTCTTTTTCCATGACCTTACCATTAAGCAACAGAACGCGAACATCCCCATCCTTTACCGCCGGTAGAAATTCCTGGGCAATAACGTATCCCTGTGAAATAAGGTGATCTATTATCTGGTTCATATTCTTTTCGTGCTTGTCTATGAGATAAACATCCTGTCCTCCTGAACCTTCCAATGGTTTCAGAACCATTTTGCTGTCATTCTTCTCATAGAATTCCATAAGCTGATCTTTATCTCTAGTAATTAGAGAATCAGGTTTAATTTCTTCCGGTAATTCTTCAAAATATAGTTTATCAATGAAAGCATGGGATAGGGCATAGGCATCATTTAAAACAAGTACATCCAATTGCTGAATCATTCTACCAAAAGCGACCCCGGCCTGTTCTGCCCATTGTCTGCCATCCTCTTCTGTAGGATTATTTCTGATGAATAATACATCAAGCTCTGTACAATCTATCTGTTTCTTTCTAGACTTTTTGCTTTGTAGAGCCTCCAGGTATTTATTTGGTGATTTGGTTTTGGTATTGCCGGGAACCTGAGTCACATTTATACTAATTGGAGATTGATGATGGAAATTGAAATCTCCAACACCTGCAGCAAATACTTCATGACCTCTAGAATGAGCCATGGTCATTAAGGCAACCGAAGTTCCACTTTTCTCAGTTTCAATATCATTTAAAACAAAACATATTTTCATTAACATACCATTTGTGGAAGGCTTAAGCCATTCCTGATTAACTCTAACTTTTCATACATTTTTTCACTGAACAGGTAGCTAGGTTTTACCTGTAAAGGTTTAAGAACTTTCCTCTCGGTAAGTTCCTTTATAATTTCTGTGTGTTTAATTCCGAATTTTCCTGCAAGCAGTGGCTCGTATTCTCCGCCATTTTTCAGATGCTCTTTAAGAAGTACCAATCCTTTTAAATAGATAATATCTTTCATAAAACCACCTCCCTGCATGATACGGGAGGTTATATTGAAAGACCTCTCGGCAGAAAATCCATAATCCATTTTAAGTAATCTGAATATCTCCTGGAAGTTGCCACCGTCCATCAAGGCCTGACCTGCTATAACTCTACCGGCTAAAACTCTAAGGCGGTTCGCAGTAAGTCCATCTACCATAAATTCAGACATTACGGCAAGACCTTCCTGCAAAGGATCGTAATCTGCAAGACCAATACTCAATTGATTTAGAGGCTGATTACTTCCATTATAGTAGGTTAAAATATGCGTCCCCACCTCATGTTGGATCAGTGCTTCAGCTTCGACCCGGTTCATTTTATAATCTGCCGGAATATAAAGCTCACCATGAGAGACCATCATAACATTTACATCCTTTCGGATATGAACCTTACATTTGAAATTTTCATCCTGTTTTCTGAAAAAATCAAATTCTTTCCGGGCCATACTACTGAAAGCTTTAGAATCTAAAAGCTCACTTTCAGGCCCTTCTTTTTCTTCAGGGACCTCATTTAAAATATTCCTGGCCTCTTCACATAAATGATTCTCTACACCCTTATATAACCTAATGCTGTCATACATGAAATTACGGGTTCCACGCTCGCTAAGCATGGTTATTTGCATATCAAGTTCTTCTCGTTTCTCTCGGAATAAATATGACATTGCGGGATCATCTATATCCTCGATCTTCAGATTATACAATCTGCGTTTAAGAACATCGGGGTCTACCGGCAATAATCTATAGTGATAATCTATAACCTTCTTATAATCGCTTTCAAAGAACTGTTTTTTGATATCGTGGATGTTTGCCGGGGAAACAAGCCAAAGGAACTGATAGGATCTTTCGATGTCTGCCAATTGCTTATCAATATCAAAAACAACCTGTTTCAGGTATTTTCTTCCCAATGCATTAAAACTGGCTACTCCGCCCGAGGACTGAACCCTTATAAATTCATAGAATGACCGATGCATGGCTTTAATGACAAAATCTTTGAAATTCCTGAAAAA
>CBDTXN010000086.1:0-12666 GCA_965364455.1 uncultured Flavobacteriaceae bacterium | reverse complement strand
ATCTTGATAGAAGATGATTATATAAAGGTTGAGATTTGGGGAAGCGGAAGGCCCTTGCGGGAATTCTTATGGAGTGAAGACATGGCTGATGCCTGTATTTTCTTAATGGAAGAGATCAACTTTATTGATATAGTTTCTTCAATGGAAACCAGGGAAATAAGAAATTCTCATATAAATATCGGTACTGGAAATGAAATTTCGATTAAGGGCCTGGCTGAAGAAATTAAGGATATAGTGGGCTTTGAAGGAGAGTTATATTTCAATTCTTCCAAGACAGATGGTACTATGAGGAAGGTGACTGACATCTCTAAATTAAATGATCTTGGCTGGAAGTATTCTACAGGTTTAAAAGAAGGGATTGAAATAATGCTGGGTGACTTTCTTAAAAAAAGATCTAAAGCGGAAGGATCTGGAATAGAAGTTTGAAATGCTGGAAAATTTAGATAGCAGTACACGAAAACTCTGGAAATTCTGGGGATTAGCTTTGATACTTATTGCTGCTATCTTCATTGCCGGAATGGACGTGGCACCTTATCTGGATGAAGATGAATTTATGATCGTTGATCTAGGGCGTATAATCCTGGATCCAAAATCTGACTGGTCAATCACGTGGATGATGGAGAGAAATGAACCAGCTTTTGTTTTCTTTTATATAGGTCCCGTAATCAATGAAATTTCATATCGGGTTTTAGGGGAATTTGGACCTAGGATATTAAGCTTGTTAGGCGCCTTGTTTGCAGCTACCACCATGTTAGGATGGTTAAGATCAAGAAGTGTTTCTATTTATATCGCTGCATTACTAAGTCTGATCTTTCTCCTGGATCCTATATTTGTTCAGTCATTTACTTTGGGTAGAGTAGATGGATGGGCGATTGGATTTTGCTTATTAGCTTGCTGGGTATTGAGATCTGCTACCAATGTAAAAAAACCAGACCGTAAGGTAATTGTAGCTGGTATTTGCTTTTCAATATCGATTTTTATCTGGGCTTCCGCAGCATTTCTTTTACCTCTGATTCTTGGAGAATTATATCGCCTTACTAAATCCCAACATAAAACAGGAGAAAAATTAACTACAGCGTTCAGATCGGCAGGAGTATTTATATTAACTGTTACATTAGCAGTGATCATCCTTTTAGTACCAATTGCCCCACAATTTTACTCCTATTTTACAAATATTTTAGATGGATTAATGGTAAATGTGTTCCGGGGCCAGAATCCAGGTGAAGAGCCAGGCTTGCTTTTAAGAATAGATCCGATTATAGAGTTATTCAGAGGACTTAAATTTACTCCTGTTTTAACTCTTCTGGCGATAATTGCAGCATTGTTAAAAAGGGATAAAGTGTTGATAATTGGAATTCTGGCAGCTATTTCAATGATGTATCTTACACTGGTTTATTTACATCGTATTCAATATCTGCTCCCATATCTTGTAGCCCTTACGGCTGGTTTATATCAACATAATTCGATTAATAGAAAGGCTGAGAGATTTATTTTAGGTTCATCTTCTTTACGTTCTTATGCTTCAGTTTTAATGCTCATTTGGGTGATTGCTGTTTCAGTCTTCGTACGTTCTTACCTTGTTATAGAAGATAGTGAAGAGAGAAATAGAGAACTCGTTTTTCAGGCGGCGGTAAAAATGATAGGCCCTGGTGACCATCAGGTTTATATGAGTGCTCCTGAGTTCTATATTGCCGGAAGAACCCTTGGCTGGAAAATGTTCAGACGATATGGAGCTATTGGCGACCCGCTAACTTCAAAATCTATAAAACCAATTGTACCAACTCTCGAATATGTGATCTTACGCGAATGGGAGGTGACAGAAAACTTTGATAGCCTTTTGGCTGAAGAGGGTTTTTCTGAGACTGAGTGGCATACCGTTTATAAGGAACCGGTAGCAGGTTTTGATGGTAAAATAACCTATGAACTCCGTCTAAGAAATCTGTTCTCAATTTTTGATCATCCTTATGGGCCCTACAAACTATATTCCCGACAGGCTGAATAGATTTGAAAATCATATATCATTGAGGTTTGAAAAAGTTCCTAGAACAATTAGAAAATTCACCCAGGTATGGCTGGATATTATGGGCCTCATCTCTTATAATCGTTTTTTCGATCCAACTAATCACGATAGATGACCTTTTATTAATTTATAAGGATCAGGTGCAAATTACAGATTATGGTAGGTTGACGCTGGATCCAAAAAGTAACTGGTCACTAACGTGGAGAATTGAAGAAGGAAAGCCTATTTTATTATGGTCTTATCTGGGTCCCCTAATTGCTGAAATTAGTTATCAACTTAGTGGGGCTTCCGGCGCAGGCTCTAGAATTGCCGCTTTACTAGGTGGCATGTTTGCAGCGACGATGGCTTTTGGATGGTTAAAGTCACTGAAAGTTTCAGTATATGCTGCTTTCGGACTAAGTCTGGCCTTTTTGATAGATCCTCTATTCATACTATCCCAACGTATTGGTAGAATGGATAGCTGGGTTATCGGATTTTGTCTTGCTTCCTGTTATATTTTAAATAAAACAGCACAAGACCGCAAAGCTTCCAAAGCGAAATTGATGTTTGCAGGAGCCCTGGCGATTGTCGCAGGATTAACCTGGCCTTCAGCAGTATTTCTCTATCCGCTGATAATTTTAGAATTAATAAGGCCGAGTTTAAAGGTCAAAGGCTTTACAACAAAGAGTAAAATCATATTATTTAACCTAGGATATTTTGGTTTAGGGGGATTAATCATCGGTTCTGTTCTTTTAATTCCCATCTGGGAAAACATCATGATCATATTGGCAGATATGTCCACCATGGTTTCCAGAAATGTGGATGGATCCAAGAGTATATTTGAAAAGTTAATAGCATTTTTCGATTATGAGGTTTGGTTTAAACTTATCAAAGCCTTTATAAAAACCCTGAGTATTTTTCTTCCATTATTGGCTTTGGGAGGATTACTTTTTAGACGGGAGAAGGGGGCAATCATTGTAACCTTATTAACTATCGCTGCAATTTTTACGTCCCTGGTATACGAATTCAGAGCTCTATATCTATTACCATATTTCCTATTGCTGGCAGGAACCTTATTCCTGGAAGCGAAAAGAAAAGAGAACAATTTGCTTGTGCGGCGAATCGCCAATTCAGGACTTGTGATTCTGATATTGTGGTCAGTAGGAATATCTTTAGTAGTAAGAACTTCTCTGGGCTTAGAAAACAGATCGGACTCTCATCTTGATAAAATTTATAACGCTGCAAGTTCAACAATAGGCGAGGGCGCGTATAAAGTTTTTCTAGGGTTTAATTATGAATTCTATTTTGCAGGACGATCTCTAGATTGGCACTTATACTGTCCATATGTGAAATATGAATATGATGAAGAGGGAAATTGGATTAGTGATAGTAAATATGAACCAAGCGATAAATTTATAGATCTTCTGTCTACAATGGATTACGCCATATTTAAAGAAAGTGAAGTAGATAGTGAGCTTTCCATTCAAATTGCGTCTTCGGGTTTAAAGTATAGAAAGATTCTGTTTCCGAGGGATAACGACCTTCCAGGTGAAAATGAATTCAAAAGTAGAACAGAAGAGATTTTAATGTGGTATCTAAATGGTGGAGATACCGATGCCTCGTATATAATATACTCCAGGCAAAAACCTGAGTATACCGAGAAATTGAAAATTGCTCAAATAGAGAAAGCTGGTAGATAAGCTTTTTTTACAAAATTTTATTCAATACCGGTTAGTGCAGTTTCAGCTCTGCAGTAATTCCTGAAAAACACTTCAATTAAATAAATATTAATCCAAAAGATTCATACAATGATAAATGTAGGAATAATAGGCTACGGATATTGGGGTCCTAACCTTGTACGTAACTTCTTCGCAGCAAATGACTGTATCGTTAGATCTGTTGCAGATTCGCGCCCGGAAAGACTTCAGCAGTTAAATAAACAATTCCCGGGGATAAAAGGAGTGTCTCAGGGAGACCAGATAATTCAGGATCCTAAAATTGATGCCATTGTTATAGCGACACCGGTTTTCACCCATTTTGAACTGGCAAAAAAAGCCCTTAATGCAGGAAAGAATGTTCTTTTGGAAAAACCAATGACAGGTTCAGTTAAAGAAGCAGACTTTCTGATAAACCTGGCTGAGCAAAAGGGTCTTTTGCTTATGGTAGATCATACTTTTCTATACACCGGAGCAGTTCAGAAAATGAGACAATTAATTGATCAAAATGAATTAGGCCATATTAAATATCTCGATTCAACGAGGATCAATTTAGGACTATTTCAATCTGATATTAATGTTCTCTGGGACCTTGCTCCTCATGATCTATCTATCCTGAGCTATTTGGTTGATGAAAAACCACATAGCGTTAATGCCAGGGGTATAACCCATACCTGCAACGGAATTGAAAATATTGCCTACCTCACTGTGAACTTCCCTTCAGGTCTTATTGCCCATTTTAACTGCTCATGGACGAGTCCTGTTAAGGTAAGAATGATGCTTATTGGAGGGGATGAAAAGATGATCTTATATAATGATCTTGAAAATACAGAAAAGATCAAGGTTTATGATACCGGCTATACTTATTTCAATGATGAAGAGAGGCAGCAGGTACTCGTAGATTACAGGACTGGTGATATACATGTCCCAAAAGTGAGTACTACTGAAGCACTTTTAAATATGGCTAATGATTTCATTTCCTGTATCCGGGAAAGAAGACAACCACAGTCTTCCTGTCATCTCGGTTTAGAGGTGGTTAAAATTCTCGAAGCTTCAAGTGAGTCAATTAAAAATAAAGGTCGTGAAGTCGTGGTGGATAATTTGTCTACCTCGGTAGCTTTCAGCGCCTGATAAATGAATATGGTCATGCAAACAGTTTCAATTAACAAGGATTATCAAATTCTAAATAATGTTCGGTTAGGTAGAAATGTGAAGATCTTCAGTTTTGTCAATGCCTATGGTTGTAGTATCGATGATGGCTCTAAAGTGGGAACATTCGTAGAGATACAAAAAGGAGCAAGCATAGGGAAAAACTGTAAGATTTCAAGTCATAGTTTTATTTGTGAAGGAGTTCATATTGCAGATAATGTTTTTATAGGTCACAACGTCACCTTTATAAATGACAAATTTCCACGGGCAACTAATGAGGACGGAAAGCCACAAACCGAAGCAGACTGGGATTGTGAAAAAACTTTTATAGAAGAAGGAGCCTCCATTGGTTCCAGTGCAACTATTCTTTGTGGCTTAAAAATAGGTAAGGGTGCTATTGTTGGAGCAGGTTCTGTGGTGACCAAAAATGTACCTGATAATGCAGTGGTTGCTGGAAACCCGGCTAAAGTAATTAAGTATTTAGAGAAAAAATTTGTCAAAAATGTATAGATCGATTGTAAAACAGAAGATCCCTTTTCTGGACCTGAAGGTGCAGCATCAGCAGATCAAAAATGAGGTTTTTAAGGCCTTTGAGAAGGTTTATGAAAACACATCATTTTCCGGCGGAGCATTTGTAGAAGAATTTGAGAAAAAATTTGCTGAATTCTGTCAAACAGAATTCGCAGTTGGAGTAAATAATGGTACTTCAGCTTTACATCTAGCCATGATCGCTTTAGGGATTGGTCCCGGGGATGAAGTAATAATTCCGGCAAATACCTTTATAGCTACAGCCTGGGGGGTTTCTTATACCGGTGCCACACCAGTATTTGTTGATTGTACTTCAGATACCTGGCAAATTGATTCCGAGAAAATCGAAGAAAAAATAACGCCAGCAACCAGGGCTATTATCGGAGTGCATTTATACGGGCAGCCATTCGATATTGGCGCTGTGGAGGAAATATGTAAAAAACATGATCTCTTTATGATAGAAGATGCTGCCCAGGCACAGGGAGCAGAATATAAAAATAAACCTGTTGGCGGTTTTGGAGAAATTGGATGTTTTAGTTTTTATCCAGGTAAAAACCTGGGGGCCTGTGGTGAAGCCGGAGGAATTACAACGAATAATAAAGATTATTACGAAGCCCTACAGAGTCTGAGAAATCATGGCTGTAAAGAACGTTATTATCACGACGTACTAGGTTTTAATATGAGGATGGGAGGTCTGGAGGCCGCCTCATTAGGCGTAAAAATCAAGTATTTAAGAGGATGGAACCAACGCAGGAAAGAGATAGCTAGGAAATACCAGGCTGGGATCAATAATCCTAAAATTAAGATGCAGGCACAGCCATTTTGGTCAGATTCAGTATACCATCTTTTTGTAGTAGTTACTGAAGACAGGGAAAACCTTATGAATTATTTGAATGAGCGTAATATTTACCCGGGATTACATTATCCCGTACCATGCCATTTGCAAAAGGCCTATACCCATTTAAAATATCAGGTAGGAGATTGCCCAAATTCAGAATATCTGGCGAATCACTGTCTTTCGCTTCCAATGTATTCAGAACTAACAGATGAGAATATAGACTATATCATTGAAACAGTGAATAATTATAGCGATGAGTAGTAAGAATTTGATCATTTTCCCATTTAATGGCAATGGGATAGAGGCACTGGATTGCATTTCAAATGAAGAATTCGAATTTATTGGATTCATAGATGATGATCCTGAGAAAACCTCTAATGATTTTCAAATATTTCAAAGGGATATTCTGGAGAAATACCCGGAGTTATTCGTTCTGGCTGTTCCCGGAGGTCCTGAGAGCTTTATAAAAAGAAAAGAAATTATTTCTTCCTTGAAAATAGAGCAGGAGCGATTTATTTCAGCCATTCATCCCACAGCTTCGATTGGCAGAAATGTTAGGATAGGGAAAAATTGTTTGATAATGGCTGGGGTGGTTCTTACTAGCAATTCGATCATCGAGGATCATGTATGCATTTTGCCAAATTCTATTGTTCATCACGATTCTAAGGTTGGGGAATATACCCTGGTTGGAAGTAAGGTTGTGGTAGCCGGCAGCACGATCATTGGTTCAAACTGTTATATAGGAAGCGGGTCAAATATCAAAAATGGTCTACACATAGGTGAGAAAACTCTTGTGGGAATGGGCAGCAATATTCTAAAAGATGTAGATGCCGGCTCAAAGATGGTTGGTAATCCGGCCAGGAACCTTAATAAGAGAATCCATCAGCCTATACATTAAACAATTATCATGAAAGTTTCAGTGATCATTCCGGTTTATAACGAAGAAGATAATATTTCTTATTTGGTTGAGCAGTTGAATTCGTTTTTCAAAAAGGAAAAAAGATTTGCGACAGAGATCATTTTTGTGAATGATGGCTCAACTGATGATACTTACCATAAACTAAAAGAAGCACATCATCTTTGTTATTCCTATAAGATACTTTCCTTTTCTAGAAATTTTGGATCACATGCAGCTCTTAGAGCGGGAATATTAAGAGCTGAGGGTGATTACATCACATTTATGTACGCCGATCTGCAGGATCCTCTTAATCTGGTTAGTAGAATGTTTGATCAGGTTGCTGGAAAAGGAATAGATATATGCTGGGCCTTTAGAAATTCTTCAGCAAATGGAGGTACTGAAAAATTTTTCTCAAGAACCTATGCCGGATTAATGAGAAAGTATGCCGTGCCTAACTTTCCTAGAAAAGGTTTCGACATAGTTTTATTCAGTAGAAAGGTAAAAAGCTGTCTTGATAGAAACCTGGAAAATAACTCATCTGTATTTATTCAGATCTTAAGTCTGGGATTTAAACAAACCAGTATTACTTATGATAAACGGGAACGAAAGCACGGGAAGTCCAAATGGACACTCGGTAAAAAGGTAAAACTACTTATCGATTCTTTTGTTGCTTTTTCTTTCGCTCCAATCCGGCTAGTATCAATTATTGGGTTTGTTTTTTTTCTTGTTGGTATCATCTGGACGGCCATTATAATTGTTCGAAAAGTAGTTTATGATGACCTGGCTAGTGGATGGCCCGCTTTATTATCTATTCTTTTGGTTGGATTTGGGATCACTAATATATCTCTAGGCATTATTGCAGAATATCTATGGAGAACACTAGATGCAAGCAGAAAAAGGCCCGCCTTTATTATAGATGAGGTTACCGAAGGAGCCAAAGAAGCTGAAAAGCCGGTTAGAATATTGAAAGATGTAAACTAAAATGACCAGAACAATTATATATATACTGCTTTATGCTTTACTCAATGTCTCAGGAGCTGCTCTTATCAAATGGCAGTTAAAAGGTAAAAGTTTAGAATCTGTGGGAGAATGGTTAAAACTAGTCTTGAACCTCACATTTGTGGCTGCTTTTGTCCTGATCATACTTTCTGCCCTGGCCTTTTTTAAAGCGCTTTCTACGAATAGCTTTTCGATAATCATACCCATTGCAACAGGGATCAATTTCATATTAACCATAGTGGTAGGATACTATTTATTCCATGATAAATTATCAACACTCTCATTCTTGGGATTCGCTCTGATAATTGCAGGAATTATTTTACTAAGTCTTAATACTAAAGCTCATGCATAATAAAATTAAAGACAGCACAATCCTTGTAACTGGAGGTGCGGGATTCATAGGATCATATGTAGTGGAAGAATTGCTTTTGAGCAATCCCAAGAAGGTCATTATTATTGACAATTTGATCAGGGGAAGTTTTGAAAACATAGGCTCTTTCATTGACAATCCCCTGGTAGAATTTATCGAAGGAGATATAAGGAACAGAGATATATTGGAAAAGGGAATTGCTGAATCAGATTATGTATTTCACATGGCCGCTCTTCGAATAAATTCCTGTGCCGCTAATCCTGCCGAAGGCTTTGAGGTTATGCTGAAGGCAACTTTTGATGTAGCAGAACTTTGTGTAAAACATAAGATCAAAAAGGTGATCTATAGTTCAAGTGCTTCTGTTTACGGTCTGGCCCAACATTTCCCGACACCCGAATCTGATAATCCGTACGACAATCAAACATTTTATGGAGGTGCTAAATTATGGGGAGAACAGTTATTTAGAAGTTATCACTTTATGTATGACCTGGATTACGTGGCTTTGCGATATTTTAATGTTTATGGAGTTAGAATGGATACAGATGGGAAGTACACCGAGGTGATGATTCGGTGGTTGGATTGTATACGGGACGGGAAGTCTCCTTTGATCTTTGGAGATGGTAGTGATACGATGGATTTCGTATATGTGAAAGATGTAGCCAGGGCAAATATTGCAGCATTGGTTTCAAATATATCTGATGAGACATTTAATGTTGGAAACTGTGAGGAAACCAGTTTGAAGGAATTGCTTGAGACTTTGTTAAAAGTAAATGGTTCTTCACTGGAGCCTGAATTTAAGGAAGCAAATTCAATTAACCCGGTTAGTAGAAGGCTTGCCGATATTTCGGCAGCAAAGACTAAGCTTAATTTTGAACCTTCGATTACGCTGGAAGAAGGACTTTCTGAATTAAGCCGGTGGTATTTTGAAAAAAATAATCTAAAAAAATTGAACCATGATACCTATCGCTAAGCCTTATTTAATAGAAGATGATGCGTTGGCTGCCTATAATACCATTCTTTCCGGCTGGATAACTCAAGGTCCCAGGGTACAGGAGTTCGAGGAAAAATTTGCTGACTACACCGGAGCTAAATATGCCGTAGCTGTTTCAAATTGTACAACGGCTTTACATCTATCCATGATCGTTGCAGGTATTGGCCGCGGGGATGAGGTGATCTGCCCGTCAATGAGCTATATAGCAACCGCAAATTCGATAAAGTATGTTGGTGCTAATCCAGTTTTTGCCGAAGTTAATCAAAACTATAATCTTGATATCTCAGATGTAGAAAAACGAATAACTGCCAAAACCAAAGCAATTTTATTGGTCCATCAAATTGGAATGCCAGGTGATATAGATGCTTTTCAGGAATTATGCTCCAGGTATAAATTAAAACTTATTGAAGATGCAGCCTGTGCAGCAGGTTCAGCTTATAAGGGTCAGAAAATTGGATCTCACTCAGAACTTGTATGCTTTTCTTTTCACCCCCGTAAGATCATTTCTACTGGTGATGGAGGGATGATTACTACCAATAGAGAGGATTATTATACCCGGTTAAAGTTATTAAGACAACACGGGATGTCTGTAAACGATAGGGTACGTCATAGCTCAGATAAAGTCATTTTTGAAGATCATATTGAGATAGGATACAATTACCGAATGACCGATATACAGGCTTCTGTAGGTGTCAAGCAATTAGAAAAGCTTGAATGGATCGTAGATCAGCGAAGATTGATAGCACAATCTTACAATGAGGGTTTAAAGGATCTGGAAAACGTCATTTTACCAAAAGAAGAGGAAGGTTATTTTAGCAATTATCAGTCGTATAGTATTTACCTTAAAGAGGATTTTCCAATCTCCAGGAATGAATTAATGCAAAAACTATTAGAAAAGGGGATTGCTACAAGACGTGGAATAATGAATTCCCATAGGGAGACTGCCTATAAATCTTTTAGAAAGAAAGTTAAGCTGCCGGTTTCTGAAGATCTTCAGGACCGTTCAATATTGCTTCCTCTATATGTGCCTTTATCGCCACAGGAAATAGAATTTATAATAGGAACTTTAAAAGGCCTTATTGAGTCAGAAATTATCCCCAAATGATTTCAATTATGGCGGCTATCTTTAAACTTTAAGGAGCCCGGAATGAAAGCATTTTTTATGCAGATTATTACAGGATTCAAAATTAATAATCCCTGGGAATGGGGTAGATTAATAGCTGTTACGGGTTCTACTCAGGCCATTATTCAAATAATAGGTTTTGCCAGCGGGATTTTAATTATCAGGTTTTTGCCAACCAATGAATATGCACTATATACACTTGCTACTGCTATCTATTCCAATATGATGATACTTGCTGATAGTGGAATTAAAACAAGTGTGATGGCTCAGGGAGGCAAGGTTTGGCAAGACCGAAATAAGTTAGGTGAAGTAATCGCTACAGGTTTTGAATTAAGGAGACTGTTTGCTATTGGAAGCATTATTATTTCATTTCCAGTTATGCTCTATCTTTTGCATCATCACGGAGCGAGCTGGTGGATGGCCGCAGGGATCGCATTTGCAATAATACCGGCATTTTACGCCAGCCTATCAGGAACACTGTATGAAATAATTCCAAAGCTGCATCAGAGTATATTAAAACTGCAGCGAATACAGGTTATAGCTAGCGCTATAAGGGCAATTATTATTCTTATGATCCTGTATGTTTTCCCGTATACCTTTCTGGCTCTGCTAGCCTATGGCATATCACAGCTCTGGGCAAACAGGCAATTGCAGAAATTAGCAAATGAATTCATTAAAGCCACCAAAAGGTCCAGTTATCAGGTACGTAGGGAAATTCTAAAAATGGTAAAAAGGCTTATGCCAGAGTCTGTTTATCTATGTATTTCGGGACAGATAACTGTATGGTTGATCTCTTTTTTCGGGTCTACTGCTGCCGTTGCCCAGGTGGGAGCATTAGGGCGATTGGCCATGATTTTAGGTTTTTTTGGGGTAATGTTCGGGGCTCTTATTTCTCCGCGATTTTCCCGGTTGGTAAAAAATAAAGAACTGATCCTTAAAAGATTTGTTCAGGTTCAAATTGGTCTCCTCTTGTTAGGGATAATGATTATAGCGGGTACGTGGATCTTTGCCTCCGAAATGTTATGGGTGTTAGGAGAAGCATATTCTAATTTAGAATTTGAAATAATTCTTTTAATGATTGGAAATTTTGTTGGCCTTTTTGCAGTTTCAAACTTTTATCTGTGTACGAGTAGAGGTTGGGTGATCAACCCGTTGATCTCAATACCAATAAGTATAATAGCCATTATTTTAGGTGCCATATTATTTGATGTTTCGAGCTTAAGAGGGATTTTCACCTTTAATATTTTTATAAATATTGTCATGCTCATCATGCATATGACTTATGGTTTTCTAAAGATCTTAAAGATTGATGTTTCAACAACAAGTACAAAAACCTGATCAATTTAAAATTAGTATGAAGGTTTGTATTATATGCAGCTGTGTGGAGCCAGGCCGTCACGGCATTGGGGATTACACCTTAAAACTTGCAGAGGAGCTGAAAAGGAATGGTCTTGAAATAGTTATTATCGCCCTTGGTGATCCCTATATTAAAAATGTTCAAGTATTTGGAGATAATGATGAAACTCAAATTCCGATACTTCGACTTCCCTCAAAATGGATGGTTAAACAAAGAATAGGATATGCCAAAAAATGGATCGATGAATTTGATCCTAAATGGTTAAGTTTTCAGTCTTGTCTATTCTCTTTTAGCACAAGGGGTTTGCCAATGCAACTTCGATCTATGTTAAAAAGAATTGGAGGAAACAGAAAATGGCATATCATGTTTCATGAATTGTGGCTTGGAGAATCTGAAAATGATCCAGTTCAACATAAAATCCTTGGTATACTTCAGAAAAGGTTAATAAAAAAACTGGTAAAGGATCTAAGGCCGGAAAAGGTTTTCACCAGTAACAAATTTTACCAGGAATGTCTGGCGAAAATTAATATGGAAGCCAGGATTGTCCCATTATTCAGCAATATACCCATAGGCAATTCCAGGGGGCGTGATCTTTTTAACCGGCTTCCGGGAAAGATCTTAGGAAATAGGAAAAATTATATGATTGCTACCTTTTTTGGGAGTATGCATTTCTCAGAAGAATTAATTGGTAAAGTTTTG
>CBDTXN010000085.1:0-12869 GCA_965364455.1 uncultured Flavobacteriaceae bacterium | reverse complement strand
CCTTTGGTCTTGTTTTGCCAACTAGGTTCACAGCATATTCCACAACATTATCTGGAACAGGAATTCTTCGAATCACATGTTGAATATCTGAGATCTCCTGAGCACTGAAAAGAGGATTTACGGTTTTCGGCTCATCTGTAGTCGTAGTCTTAACCACGTCAACTTCTTCCGCAAAACTCGGATAGTCTAATTTTATAGCGAACATAAATCTATCAAGCTGAGCTTCAGGTAAAGGGTAAGTCCCCTCCTGCTCTATAGGATTCTGAGTTGCCAGTACAAAATAAGGGAGATCCAGTTTGTAATGATGTCCCGCCACAGTCACCGCTCTTTCCTGCATGGCCTCTAAAAGTGCTGCCTGAGTTTTTGGTGGTGTCCTGTTGATCTCATCTGCCAGAAGTATATTGGTGAAAATCGGACCTTTTATAAATTTGAATTTTCGATTTTCATCCAGAATTTCCGCCCCAAGTATGTCACTAGGCATAAGATCTGGTGTGAACTGGATTCTTTTAAAATTTAATCCTAATGCCTGAGCAATGGTATTAACCATTAAGGTCTTGGCAAGCCCAGGCACCCCAATTAATAATGAATGTCCACCTGAAAAGATAGAGAGCAGGATTTGGTTTACAACCTCATCCTGACCTACGATAACTTTTGCGATCTCCTTTTTAAGATCGGCATGCTTATCTACTAATTTCTCTACAAGTGCTACATCAGACATATTGTACTTTAGTTTTTAACCCAATCGCTGGTATAATCGCAGTCGCGAAATTTACCATTCACTTTAATATAAGTGTCATTGATCTTCTCTTTTTGCCATTTTTCAATAGCTTTAAGTTGCTTATCTCGAAGGGCGAGTTCCTTTATTTTCTGAAAATCTGTAGCATAATCTGCTTCATGCTCAGCAATTTTCTTGGTAACCTTTATGATCTTAAATTGAGGTCTACCTGTTCTGTCCTGTTGAGTAAGCACAAGTGAAACTTCACCTTCTTCCAGACCTTCAACCTGTTTAAACAACTGAGGATCAATTTTTGTCAATTCGAATCTGGTATCCCCAGTTCTAGGATTGATCAGTTTTCCTCCATCATTTTTGGTCTCTTCTTCATCTGAAGCTTCTCTTGCTGCAGCTGCGAATTCAATATCACCAGCAACAACTTTACTTCTAAGGGTATCAATTTCAGCTTTTGCTTCTTCTACTGAGGCATTGGTTACGTCAGGAATTAATAGAATATGTCTTAAGTCTACCGTTTGACCTCTAATTTTATCTATCTGGATGATATGGTAACCGAATTCAGTTTCAAAAGGCTCGCTTATTTCACCTTCCTGAAGACTAAAAGCAACATCCTTGAATTCTTTTACAAAAGCATCTTTCCTGGTTAAAGTAACTCTACCTCCGTCTGAAGCCGTTCCCGGATCCTGAGAATAAAGTACTGCTTTTGTAGAAAAGCTAGCCCCGTTATCTTCAATATCAGACTTGAATTCATTTAAACGATCGATGATCTTTTGCTTTTCAGATTCCGGAATTTCCGGTTCTATTACGATTTGAGAAAGTTCTACCTCCGTTCCAAACATCGGCTTCTCTTCCATTTTATTGTAATACTGTCTTACCTCTTCTGGTGTCACCTCGATCTCCTCGATGATCTTTTGCTGCATACTTTGAGTAAGCTGGTTTTGTTTAGTAAGATCGAAGATCTCCTCTCTTAGCTCAGCTTCACTATCCTTATTATAAAATTCAAGGATCTTTTCCATAGAACCAGCCTGCTGAACTAAACCTTGCAGTCTTTGGTCTACAATCCCGTTAATCTGGGCATCAGAAATAATGATACTATCCTGAATTGCGTGGTGAGCATATAGTTTATTTTCCATCAAAGAACCTGCAAGGTTACAGTCGGTCACTTCTGAAGTAGACATTCCCTGGCTTTGCATATCCTTATACATAAGGTCAATATCACTTTCAAGAATAATATACTCTCCAATCACTGCTGCGATCCCATCTACCTTTTTTCTTTGTGCTCCCTGCGTATCTTTTTCAACCTTCTTCACCTCAGCGTCTGGCTGGATGGATGTACTGTCTGTCACGATCACTTCCTGCCCGTATCCAATTGTGGAAAGCATAACACCTAAACCTGCTAAAACCGGTTTAATTGAAAATTTCAAATTCATTATTCTTAATTGCATCTTTTGTAATATCTTTTTCTAATTCCTTAATTAACGCTTGTTTTCGCTTATTCAGCAAAATTTCACGTATGGTTGCCGAAGCATATTCTAATGGAGCCTGCTCATTTCGGCTTAGAACGTCATTTACGTATACAAGATACACATTTAGTGAATCCTGCAATTCCATAAAATTAGATTTCTTAAGCAAGCTTGATCTGTCTTCCACAGATAGTGGACCTATTTTATCATAAACTGTTTTGGTCTTTACCCAAACCGAATCATTCAAAGAATAATTCTTGAATTGGAGAGCCATATTCAAAAGATCCTGCTGATCTTCTTCGTTGAAACTTTCAAATTTTTCCTTTATCTCATCAAGGTTATTACTGTTCTTAGCAAGGTTTATATACCGAAGTTTTACCAGATCTTCGTTAAGGATAAAATTCTCCTGATTCTTATGGTAATAATCCTCGATCGCTTCTTTGCTTAGAGATGTATCAAGATCCCTGGAAACCACCGCATCTGTATAGGCGTTGGTGTATAATTCATTCCTGTAATTACTAACAAGCTCACCAAATTCCTGTTGTTGGGATTGAGGCAAATTAAGCTCCGCACGATCTATTAACAATTGCTGGGTTGCCCAACGAGTTATATAATTAGAAACAATTATAGCACTATCTTCTGGCGAAGTATTATCATTGATTAGGGCCTGGATATCGTCTTCATATAAAAAAGATTGATTTACTCTAACCATTACCTTACGATCATCTGTTTGCTGAAAATAATCACAGCCAACCAGGATCATAGATAAAAGGGCGAAAATATATCTGCTAAAATTTTTCTTCAAAATCAATTTTTTTAGCATCTCTCAAAATAAATGCCAGAAGAGATATTTTTTGGATCTCAAAATCTCTATCCGGGCAAAAATAAGAATTACTTAAGGTTCTGCAAGCTAATGGCATAACGAAAACAGCAGATTTAAATTATAAATTTCAGAAATATTTAATTCTATCTTATCTTTAAAAGACAACAAATCAATCAATTATGAAATATCAACAGGAGATCACCATTAACAAGCCCAGAAAAGAGGTTGTTGCTAAGTTTTCAGACCCTGAAAATATGAAGCACTGGCAGCGAGGATTTATTTTTATGAAACCTATTAACGGGGAACTTGGAAAGGAAGGTTCACAAAACTTATTGAAGTATGATATGGGTAAAAGGCAGATAGAAATGACAGAAACTATTCTGAAAAATAATCTGCCAGATGAATTCAGTGCCACGTACGAAGCTAAAGGCGTTTACAACTACCAGGTAAACAGGTTTTCTCCTACCCTGGAAAAAAGTACATTATGGATCGCTGAAAATGAATTCCAGTTCAGTGGTTTTATGAAACTCTTTGGCTGGTTCATGCCCGGAGCTTTTAAAAAGCAATCAAAAAAATATATGGAAGACTTTAAAGCATTCGTTGAGGAAGGAAAAAGCGTTTTAGACAAGTAATTATTTTTTGAAATAAATTCCTAGATATATTCTGCTCAGCCTGTTATATTTGCGAAAAAATAACATAAAATGAAACGAATAAGTTTAGCGATCCTAATGATGTTTATTGCATTCTCATCAAATGCACAATCTAAGATCGGTACTATTGATGCCGAATATATTCTTTCCCAATTGCCTGAAACTGTAGAGGTAAATAAAAACCTCGAAAATTACAACGAGGAATTACAAGCAGAATTGAAAGCTACTATTCAGGAATATGAAGGTCTGGTTAAAGATTACCAGGAAACAGTTGAAGGTCTGGAAGAAGAAGCCAGAAAAGAAAAAGAAGACAAGATCATAGAGCTGGAAAACAGCATTAAAGGTTTCCGCCAGAAAGCACAGGTTATGATGCAAATGAGAAGAAACGAACTAAACGGCCCATTGTATGACAAAATAGATAAAGCCATGCAGGAAGTGATTAGTGAAGGAGGTTTTACCCAGATATTCCATAGCGGAGCCAGCGGACTTGCCTTTTCAAAAGCTGAAGATGATATTACTTTAAAAGTGATGGACAAACTTGGCATTGAGGCTAAAGAACCTCAGCCGGCAACTGAAAATACTGTAGAAACTGAAAACTAATTAGTTTTTCCTTTAATAATTAAAAAGCCCCAGGTAAAAACATGGGGCTTTTTTTATGCTTATAATTTATTTTCTATCTACTATAATTAGGGGATTCTTTGGTAATTGTTACATCATGCGGATGACTTTCATGAACTCCGGCAGCTGTAATTCTAATGAACTTACCGTTCTCCTTAAGCGTCTCTACATCCTTAGCACCGCAATAACCCATACCGGCCTTAAGACCTCCTATGAATTGGTGGATACTTTCCTCCAGGTCACCTTTATAAGGAACACGACCAACGATACCTTCTGGTACTAATTTCTTAATATCATCTTCAACATCCTGGAAATACCTGTCTTTAGAACCTTTTTCCATAGCTTCTACAGAACCCATCCCACGATAAGACTTGAACTTTCTTCCCTCATAAATAATGGTCTCTCCCGGAGATTCTTTAGTACCTGCAAGTAATGAACCTAGCATTACACAATCGGCTCCGGCTGCAATAGCCTTAGGAATATCTCCTGTATACCTGATACCTCCATCTGCAATTACAGGCACCCCGGTTCCTTTAATTGCTGCTGCAACTTCCAAAACCGCAGAAAACTGAGGGAATCCAACACCGGCTACTACACGTGTAGTACAGATAGATCCCGGTCCTATTCCAACCTTCACTGCATCTGCTCCTGCATCCACAAGATATTTAGCAGCTTCTCCGGTTGCTATATTTCCAACAACAACTTCAAGGTCCTTAAATTTTTTCTTAACTTCTTTAAGTACATGCACCACACCTTTAGTATGACCATGTGCCGTATCAATAATAATCGCATCTACACCCGCATTCACCAAAGCTTCTGCTCTATCTACAGCATCACCTGTAACTCCAACAGCAGCCGCAACCCTCAATCTACCAAAGCTATCTTTATTCGCCATAGGCTTTTGGGTAAGCTTGGTAATATCACGGAAAGTAATTAGCCCAACTAATTTCTTATCCTTATTGATAACCGGTAATTTCTCGATCTTATTTTCCTGCAGAATATCTTCAGCATCATCAAGAGAAGTTCCTTCAGAAACAGTAACAAGATTTTCTGAGGTCATTACCTCTGAAATAGGACGATTCAAGTTCTTTTCAAATCTTAAATCCCTATTGGTTACAATCCCAAGTAATTTTCCGTCTTCATCAACGATAGGAATACCTCCAATGCTATGTTCTCTCATAGACTCCTTGGCATCTCTTACCTTGGCTTTTATAGGCAGGGTAACCGGATCTATGATCATTCCGCTTTCAGCACGCTTTACCTTGCGGACTTTGAGTGCCTGCTGTTCGATGGTCATATTCTTATGAAGAACTCCTATACCACCTTCCCTGGCCATGGCGATTGCCATACGAGACTCTGTAACCGTATCCATAGCTGCGGAAACGATAGGAACATTAATTGGAATATTTCTGGTGAATTTTGATTGGATACTTACTTCTCTCGGGAGAACATCTGAATACGCCGGTACTAATAGTACATCATCGTAGGTAAGTCCGTCGCCTAGTATTTTTGAATCGTGTGCGGTCATTGCAATTAAGGATTTAATTGCGTGCAAATATAAGGTTTATAAGTGAGAAAATGAGATTCTTAAGCTTTAAGAGAAGATAAAATTCAAGGAATAAAACCAAAAGATTTCAAAGCCTCCGTCATAAGCGAAATTCGAAGAATTAAGATCTTAAAATTCTGAATTAAAGTTATTTATATTGCTTCTTAAATGCCTTGGTTGTAAATTTAATTCTATTAAAATTTAAGGTTATGAGCATCAGATTAGGAAACAGCTGTATGAATTGCGAACGATTTAAAGACAGCTTTTGTACAAAACACGAAACCAGTGTTGGTTTCCAGCATACCTGCGACAGCTTCAAAATGAAAGCTGCTATAAAAAATGAGCCGAATTGTCTTAATTGTGGCAGGTATCAATCACCCACCTGTGCTAATCCAAAAAAGGCTGCACCGGGAATGCTTTGTAACCATTGGGCTCCTCAGGCTTCTGCCTGATCTAAAGTTTTATCTGTAAGGTCGTATACCACGTGGCAGGTTGTGCCGGTATAATCCCCGGTCCAGGATAACCTGTAGCCCTTCTGGTAAAATATGAATTGTCCAGAAGGTTATTTACACCTACCTCCAGTTTAAACTTTCTATAGCTGTAAGAAGCCGATAAATCCATGATCCCATAGGCAGGAACTTCTCCTTCTATACCACGATTATTTTCAGTTTTATCTTGGGGTGCATTCGTTGCATCTGTATACTGACTTGATAAATACGTGTATTGGAGTCCTGCCAGGAAGTTTTTATATCCAAAGTCAAGACCGGTTTTTAAATTTACGGCTGGAATAAATTCCACTTCATTTCCTTCTACATTAACTTGTTCAGATCTCAGGTATTCAGATTTTGTAAAAGCAGCATTAACAAATGCATTTAGCTGGTAATCTTTAGCAGCTTCAAAACCGCTATTCCTGATATTCCATTCAGCAAAAGTCTCCAGACCATCAATAAAAGCCTCTCCACTCTTTCATCTACATCTAACTAACCTACCTGTTTCCACAAGTTCACCAGAAGCATTAACTCGCTCTTCCGGCCTTAGAACCTCCCCTATTCTATCATTATATTTTAAGGCAAAAACACTCGCGTCATAGGACAGGAAATTCTTTAATCGACCTCTAATTCCTAAATCTGAAGTAAAACCTTCTTCATCACTGATATTTGGATCTACCTGGAAACTCGGGTTTACGACTCTGATGTCATTAAAAGTAACCGATCGGTAATTCTGAGAGAAATTCGCATAAAGCTCATTGGAAGCATTCAGGTTATAGCTACTCCCTACTCCTAACAGAATAAAGCTCCTTTCAAATTTCCGATCGTCTTCGATGGTTTCATTAAGCAATGTATTATCTGCGTTATCCTTGATAATATTCTTATAAAACCCATCTGCCTCAGTGTCTATATACTCAAACCTAAAACCAGGTGTCACAGAAAAGTTATTGGTTATATTGAAAATATTTTCTCCGAAGAATGCCAGGTTCTTGTTTGGGAAATCAAATACTGACTGTCTTTCATAATCTGGAAACTGCTCTGTAGCAAAATCAAAATCTGGTAACGCAGAAGTACTTCCAGGTCCCTGCTGCTGCTGGTTATTGGCCTGATAATATTTACTACCTAATAATAATACAGATTCTTCATCGAAAAGGTCATATCTGGTCAAAACTCTAGCTTCAGCTCCCCAATTAGAAAAATCATCTACCAGTAGTTCTCTTGGTTCCGAAGGATCATCTGCCTGGGCAACCCGATTCTGCCTGAATCCAACTGCTTTTCTGCTTGCGTCCAATCCAAAAACGTTCAGGCTTAGATCTGTTCTATCTGAAATTTCATGCTCGAATTTCACCGCAAAAAGGTTCCAGTTCACATCGAACCAGTTTCTTGGCCGATTGCTGAACTCAGGATCTTCATAGAACTGAGCATCGGTTAATCCCCCGGGTTGTTGAGCCAGGTAATCCAGGTAGGTATATTCAAAACTTATATTGGTCCTGTCACTAAATTTCCATCCCAGGTGAGCAAAGGCGTTATGTGAATCATATTCAGAATTAGGTCTGAATCCCTTTCCACCCTTATAATTATAGTAAGTATAATAACTAAACTTCCCTACGGTACCGCTTAAGCTATTAAAACTCGTAAATAGATCATAAGACCCTACAGTTTGCCTGGAAACAAGTTCTATTTTCTTGTCTGGTACAGGCTCCTTAAAGCGGAAATTAATAAGCCCTCCAAACTGAGTCCCATATTGTAAAGATGCTGCTCCACGAACCACTTGAATTTCCCTCAAAGCCTCTGGTGGAGGTGTATAATAACTTTCAGGATATCCCAACACATCTGCTGAGATATCATAACCGTTCTGGCGGGTATTGAAATTCTGAGTTCTGTTAGGGTCCAATCCACGACCACCTATATTAAGTTGTAAACCGGCATCCCCGTTATCATAAATATTAAGTCCAACCACCTGACTGTAGATCTGCCTGGCGTTATTGGCAGCAAGGTTTCCGGTTACTTTATCCATAAGAACCACCTCACTTTTCTTGCCTGCATAGATGGCGGTACCCTCAACCTTACGAAGTTTTCTTAAAGCAAAGATCTGTTCTCTCCTGTTAGTGATCATCACCTCACTAAGGCTTTCTGCCAGTGGAGATAACTCAAAATTAGCCTGTGTATTCCCGGTAATCGTGATTTCCCTTTCAATGATCTCATATTCATAGCTGAAAACAGCAAATATGTAATCTCCTTCCTTGAGAGAAGAAACCTCATATTCTCCATTTTCGTCGGCTACAGTTAGCTTACCGGTAGTTTTATTCCATATTTCAGCATTAGGAACAGGTTCACCTGTGTCTGCTGAAGTTACTTTACCACTCAATGTTAACTGAGCATTAGCAAGCATGGTAAAAAAGAAGAGTATACTAAAGACCTTTAATTTCATCATTAAATGGTAAAATGAATGTTTTACGTTTAAAAGAGTCCGCGAAATTAAGCAAATTAACATCAGGACTTATATAGGGTGCACTTTTTCTACCGTTTAGGCCAACGTAGCTTTCCACATAAACCTCAATATTCTCATGTCCCTGTTCTCTGAAATGATCGGCTAGGAAATGTGCATATTCTAAAATAAAATCAGGCTGAAAAGACATCTGCTTTTCCTGGAAAGGAGTTAGAAAATCTGAATTATCCACCAGGAACCTTTTACCTGTTTCGGCATCTACAACCTTAAATTGGGCAAACCCGGCCTTTTCCATTAGCATAACCCTCCAGGAAAATCTGAAACCTTCTTCGGTCCAGAATAGTTCTCCAGGGTACATCAAGTATCTCCACGGAAACAGAATTTGAATTCCGAAAAATATCGCTACTACAGCTATCAGAAATTTTCGAGTTTTCAGGTTTTGAAAAAGCAATCTTGAATTATCGAATTTCTGCTTATTAATACTGAACCACTTCGAAATTTTCTCCAGAATCCTGTGGTGAACTTTCGGACTAAAGAAAATTAGCGCGCTAACGATCATGATATAAGGGAACATCCCAATTGGGAACAATACCCTGGTTAGCACATGAAATACAATAACCATCAGAAAAGCGAAGAACCTGGTACGCTTCCAGAGCAATAGAAAGGGAATAAAAAGGTCATATAGCATTCCGCTCCAGCTGAAGGCATAATGCACCCATTCCTGTTGCATTAGGTCACCCAGCAAAGGCAGGTCGTATTTAGAAGGCAACCAGATCTTTAAAGGCATAGCCCTGAACAACCAGTCTGAATTGATCTTTGCCAAACCAGCGTAGAAATAAACGATTCCCAATAATAACTTTATGGAATCTATGCACCAGTGCGGAATCTTTTGAAATGCCTTTTTTGGATCCTTCCCCGCATCTAAAGAAAAATAGGTGTTTGCAGGAAGAAAGATCATTAGAAAACTAAGAATACTTATAAAGTAATAATGGTTTAAATAAGTAGTCTTATCCATGAGTTCGATATAGGTAAAACTCAGGAAAAAAGTGATGATCGCAATCCTGTATTTGTAACCCATAGCAACAAATAATGCCGCCAGACCACAGATTATAAAAAGTAAATAGGTGAAATCGCCAAGCGGTTTCACCCATTCAAATCCGTAATAACTAAAATGAAATTCCGGTAGTATATAAAGTTTTTCGATCCAGCCATTAAGCCAGAATCGAATGATACTGGCCAGCATCATTATTCCAAATCCTATACGAAAAACCGCCAGCGGAGCAGCATCAGTATATGAATCGAAATATTTTGCAATGGCTGACCTCATCTAAATTTTTCTAGTCGCCATCTGAATCAACATAATTAATACTGATGGAAAGTGCCTGCATCATATCTAATTTAAACAGAACCACCGCTTTTTGAAGTTCATCATAGGCTTCAAGCATTTTAGTATTATCTTTTTCAACCTGGTCCCTAAGACTTGCATCAAGATTAGAAGACTGCGCCTCTATAGAATTCAACTGGGTTGAAATATCATTTGCCAGGTCACTTCTGTCAAGAAATTCCAGGTATTGCTTATAACTATCACCAGAACCTGCTCCATTATAGAAGTCTGTAACACTTTCCAGAGCCTTCAGATAAAGCTTCTTAGAAAGATCATCTGAATAATATGCCTCAACATTAACAGGAGAAGGAGTTCCTGTAAAGACACCAGATGGATAACCTATCTTCCCTGAACGAAGAAAGGATTCGTAATACATTACGAATTTATTAGTTAATTTATCTACTGACCCTGTACTGGAAGAACTCGTATTATTTACAAAACTATCTCTATAATCACCTTGCCAGGAAGCAGTCACCTCTGCAGTTAATTCGTTAATTCTTTTAGCAACATCCTGAAGGTAATTTCTATAATCTTCTGAAGAATATTTCGCTACTATCTCGGCATCGGTTTCACCTATTCCATATAATAAATAATCCATAGCTGGGAATCCCTGCTCTTTAAAGCTGGAAGGCAATTCCAGATTATAAGATCCACTGGCAATTTTGCTATCTACAGCGGAAGCATCCAAAGGATAAGTATTAAGAAATCTACGATAACCAACTTCTTCGGCCTTACCTATATCAAACATAGCTACAGTTTGAAAATCGAGATATGAACTTTTAAACTGATTTCTCAATGCAACAAGGTTACTTTCAGATGGATCTGCGGTAAAAGAAATAGTTAGTTCTTCAAGCTGCTGAGTGGAAGTATTAAAATCAGAAAAAGCCGGGATAATAATATTATCTGCCCAGTTCACCAACATTGCTCCACGATCAAAAGAATCAGGCTCAGTACCTCCACCAGTTTCTCCACCATCATCTTCAGTTGAACACGCGGTAAAAACCAGGCTAGCGATTAGTAAAATTTTTGAAATTCTTATCATAGCTAAAATTTTAAAAAACCGGAACCTTTTATATCAGGCTCCGGCTAATTGTTTTTTATTCTGCTTCTTCTGCAACTGTAAAATCGAATGCAGCTGCGATCTCTTCCGAGATATTATCCAGTGTTTCCGGAGTTACATCCCAAAAACCGTTCCCGGCTAATAACTGCTCTTTATACATATCTACTGCTTCCTTAGATAAATACGGCATATTAGTTCCCGGTTTGTTGGTAAACCTCAAACTGTAAACAAATCCGAATCCTTCTGAAAGATCGTGGAAAGCCGCACCATAATTGTTAGCAGCAATAGCTTCTTTTCCCGCTTGCAAATAATAAATTGCTCTAATTGCAACCACTTCAGAGATATTTTCACGTATAATAGCAACCTGCTCGTCACGTAATTCATAATCTCCGGCTACGATTGCTGCACGACCTGTTTTGAAAGCTTCAAAGGTTTCTTCAGCAATCCCTGAAAAATCATCATCATTATCAACTCTTCCAAGATAGTTGAACAGTAAACGGTCATCACTTTCATTCAATACTGAATTTGGATCTGCCGCAGGAATGGAAGGGTCTCCATAAAGGTATCCATAAGCCTCATCCCATTTATGTTCCATGGTTGTATAATAATTCCCTTCTTCTACCAGCTCCATATCATTATTAGTACGGTTATCACCTTCATCAAGAACAGCACTGGACAAATAGTTGTTCAGCATCTGGTCTACAACAAGACCACCAATTAAACTCTTGGCAAATGCCTGGTTCATTTCAAGACCTTTTGAGTTAACATAACGAACAGCATCACCATCGGCAATTTGTCCGGCAACCCCAGCCTCTGCCAAAACTTCTTTATTAGCAGCAACTTCATTCATTTGAGTGGAAATAAAACTTTCAAAATCTGCTCTTATCTCGCTGCTCTCCACATTATTTGTAGAAAAATAAAGGCTTGAAGCCGCAACTTTAGATTTTACGCTTTTTGAAGATTCATTAAGGCTTGCATTTTCAAATGGTGCATTCTCATTCGAGAACATATTGGAAAGCAACTCTTCTGAAGCATTATCAAAATCGTTGAAATTGGACAATAATTCAGCAGACATTTGAAGTCTTGTAGTTTGCCCACTATAACTTACTGTGGAATTATTATCTCTTTCGAATGTATAATTTGAGGGAGTTTCAATTTGGTTTTCTCCTTCGGGGGTTAGAGCGTCATCATCAGATGTACAAGATACAAGGGTTAGACCTCCTATAATTGCCGAAAACAAAAGCTTTCTCATTTTCCTTTTTTATTTAGACTGGTTTAAAATAATTTCGGATGCAAATATAAAAAGCCGCTTTAGTTACAACAAGTTTATTTAGATTAATTTTAAATAAACTTTATCAATAAAGGTTTAAAAAACAATAAATCCTATTAATGATAGGCCTGGAAGATCTTAGAAGCCTCGTTGTAAGCCGACTCAAAACTGGTCATTTTGATATTAGTATCAGCCTTGGTTGAATTGAAATAAGAAAGCATTTTTTCAGAAGGCATATTCCCGGTAAGTTCATCCTTAGCCATAGGACATCCTCCAAAACCCTGGATAGCGCCATCGAATCGATGACACCCGGCCTTATAGGCGGCATCTATTTTCTCATGCCATTTTGAAGGTGTCGTGTGCAGATGTGCCCCAAATTCAATATTAG
>CBDTXN010000084.1:0-12996 GCA_965364455.1 uncultured Flavobacteriaceae bacterium | reverse complement strand
TAAAGAAGGAATTTTTTTACACCTAACAGTTTGGTTATCAGGTATTTTGTAGCTATATTCAACAAGGCATTCTTATAGAATTGCAACCGACCAATAATGAAGACTGAGACTATCAAAAGTAGGGAGCAGGAAGCTCAGAACAAATTTTGGAATGATACGGATAATTTTAAGGGCAAAGGAAACAAAAAATCAATCAGAGCAACTGCCACTAAAAAACTCCCTTTATTCCATAAAGCTATCATTATTATTGGTGCCATTTCCCTGGGTACTTCTTTAGCTTTTTTCTTTAAAAGAAAAAAAATTAATCAATACAGGCTAAAAATCGAAGATTTAAAGGCTGAAATAGCTCTATCTGAATTGAAGACTTTGAGTGCGAACATGAATCCTCATTTTATTTTCAATGCTTTAAATTCATTACATCAATTCGTTTGTAAAAATGATAAAAAGCCTGCCAGTGATTTTATAAATCAATTTGCCTTAATCATGCGCAAAACGCTCATTAATTCAGAAAAAATGAAGGTACTACTGGAAGATGACCTGGAACTTTTACGCCTATATCTGGAACTGGAATCGGCCAGACTTGACCATAAATTCATGTATTCCCTTAAAGTGGAACCCACGATTAAACCTGCCAATACTTTAGTGCCACCAGGAATAATACAACCTTTAGTAGAAAACAGTATATGGCACGGAATTACACCATTAGATAGAAATGGAAAAATAAAGATAAGGGTGAAAAAAGATGACGGAAAGCTAATTTATTATATAAAAGATAATGGTGTAGGGAGAACTCATTCCAAAGATAATCTAAAAGAAAGTCGAGGTATTAGCATTACACGAAAAAGGATAGAGCTTTTAAACCAAATTGAAAAAAGTAATGGAGAGTTTAAAATATCAGATAGGAATAAAGGAGTTTCTGTAAAAGTTGAGCTGCCTTTTGAAAAAGCATTTTAAGATGGCTACAATTCTAATCGTCGACAACGAAAATCACTGTATAGAAAGTATATTAGACTTAATTTCCCAATGTAACTTTAACTTCGATTGTATTTTATCTGCCCTAACCGTGGAAGATGCTATATCTAAAACCCAGGAATACAATCCAGATCTTATTTTCCTGGACGTTCAATTAGGAAATAAAACTTGTTTTGATTTTTTATCTAAAATAAAGAAAAGAGATTTCGATTTAATTTTTGTTACCGCTTATGACCAATATGCTATCAAAGCATTTAAATTTAGTGCCCTGGATTATTTATTGAAACCCATCAATATTGATGATTTCAGGCGTGCAGTCAAAAAGTATCACAATAAAGTTTCTCGAGAATATTTCGATAATAAAATGAATGTTTTATTTCATAATTTACATAATGATACATCAAAAAGAAAAATAGCAATACCCTCTCAAGAAGGGTTGGAATTCCTGGAGCTTCAGGAAATAATACGATTTCAGGCTGATGGAAATTATACCCACATTTTCATGAAAAATGGCACAAAATTTACCGCCTCTAAAACCTTAAAGTTTTTTGATGAAATGCTAACCGACCTAAATTTTTTTAGAGTTCATCATTCTCACATGATTAACTTAGAATATGTTAGGAAATATTATAAAGGTAAAGGCGGCTATTTAATTATGGAAGACGATACATCTGTAAATGTCTCTGTTCGAAAAAAAGATAGCTTATTAAAATTTCTTACTGAGCACTATTGAAAATAAAGAATTCCCCATCTCTAATTTCCAAAGGAAGGTTGTTTTCATCATATAATGTTCCTGAAAATCGGCCTCTTGCTTCTGTTTCTGTAATAGAGGTCCAGGTGATTTCGAGATCATTTGAATCATCCAGCGATTCATGTGCATATACATTTGCTCCATCGTTATAGAATCCAGAAATAACCAAGGTATTATCCTCTGTATATTCTAAATTGGTATTAATAACATCGGCTGTAAGAACTACAAACTGAAAAAATTCGGCATCTTCAATGTTGGTACCTGCATTTGCATTTATAAAGGAAAGGTAACCATCCTGGTCAAATGAATATTCTCCCCACATAGAATCATCTCCATTAACAATACCAATTAACCTGGTATCTGGAATCGAGTTCTGCATATCAAATTTATACTCCTTCTGGTTTCCGTTAGCATTAAACCGGATGTAATAATCAAATCCATCAACTTCTTCTTCATCATTATCATCTGAACATCCCGGAACAAACATTAATGCAAATAGAATGTATAAGATTTTTAGTTTAGCTGGTCTCATTTCGTTTTCATTTTGATTTCTAATTTTTCAGAAATACTGTATATATCAGTTAACCAATTCTGAAAATTACCCTTTAAACTACCTCCACGACTCCAATTTTTAAATTTAAAACTAGCATCCGTCTGTTTTTGATTTACAATTGTTTAAAAACAAAACATAAGTGTTCAATTTTTTAAAATTTCCATAGAATTCCTCCTTTCTTTACACTTAAATGAAATTTTGACACAGCTATTAAATAATTGGTACCATTTATTTATTTCAGCTTGATTTAGACTAGGAATTCTCTAAATTATTTCTCCTTTTTCACCATATATCGGCCTACTAGTATTTATGAGAAATTAAATTTTTCAAAATGAAAGTATCTGCCGCCTTATTAATGATCACATATTTCAGCTTCTTTATAAGTTGGACGAATTCAACAAAGGAAAACGAACGCCAGGATGAATTAAAAACTAGCTCGCAGAGCCTAAAGCTTTGGAGCCTGGAAAAAATTTCCGTAAAAACATCATATCCAACATTAACTGATCTTAATGCTAAAGGCCTGGATTACGAAATAGAGATCATGGATATCTATATGGGTAATTTTCCTGAAGTTCCATGGCAGCGCGATGAGATCCTATTTGGCCTACTTCTAAATTCTTATATAGACAGTTTTGCAAAAAGATGTGATGCTTATCTCCCGGCAGACAAGAAGATGTTATATGGTCAGGAATGTGCTGAAAAGCAAATCACTAAAAACGGCTATGGAATGATTATTAGCGAAACATGTATAAGATACAGGAAGGTTCCATTAAACCTATATGCAGCTCCAGAAATGGCAAGGGCAAAGGACGCTATTAGTGAGTTTGAATTAAAATGGATGGGGGAAATGTTGACGAGCAGTGACGGTCTGGGCAATTCTGTAAAACTCATGAGCGAAACCAAGGCCATAAAATTAGATATGGTTAAGCTTTTACAGATGAATTCATGTGACAGTCCTGGTCTTCTAAGGTTTCAGGAAAATCTTAGAAGATACGCTCATGGTCTTGAACCTATCAAGATGGAAAATCTAATCGCGGCACGAAATACAAACACCACTAGCATTTCACCAAACCAAAATATGCAACAGCTGCTGGAAGATCTAGTGTATCAGAATTCCAGACAATGGAATTTTAATAAATATCATCAAGGAAGCCTGAAGGAAGTGGTTATACTTTCTAAAGATTTTCAAGGAAAGCCACAGAAAATTAAAGGCTCATATACCTTTTCTGGATTTGGCGGAACCAAAAATGGATCAGTAACACTTACATTTGACAGTGAAGGCCTTCCAGATTGCTTATATTTCTATGATTTTCCCACTACTTGCAGACCTGCAAATCGGAAAATTGCTATGGCCTACGCCAAAAATAATTATGCCACGGCAACAAACTTTATCCCAGAAGAAAACAATTCGGTTCAAAGCCCTATACAAAGAGATCAGGTTGTAACTAATATTTCACCAGACCAGCAAGTCGAGAATTTGCCTTTCGCTGTAATAGAAGAGCCTCCAATTTATCCATCCTGCGAAATTCTGCAAACAAATAACGAGCGAAAAAAATGCTTTTCAGAAAAAATAAGTCAGTTTGTAAACAAAAATTTCAATTCAGATCTCCCTAAAGAAATAGGCCTTTCTGGAATAAACCGAATTATTATCCAATTTAGAATTAGCCCTAGTGGAGAAATTGAAGATGTTAGAAGCAGGGCTCCCCATCCAAAACTTGAACAAGAGGCTACCAGAGTAGTGAATTTACTTCCTAGGATGACTCCGGGCAAACAAAGGGGTAGAACTGTGGGAGTTATGTATTCTCTTCCCATTGCCTTTAATGCCAGTGAAAATAATACGAAAACATCCTCCAAGAATTTAAATCCATCCCAAAAATTAGAAAATCCCTCAACCAGCAATATGAATAACGATAAGCTTAGGCAGCTTTTCAAGTTAGAGAAAAAGAACGATAACAATTAATACTTAAATTATGAAAATCATCAATTCCAAAACAGTATTCCTTTTCCTAAGTGTGGGAATTTTTATGGTGCCATTTGAATCTTTAGCGCAAAATGAGGAAAGAATCACTCCTCCTAGAAAAGAAAGTAAGGTTGAAAGCATAGACGATTTTTCAGACCATACCTTTGAAATTTACAACACTATTTTCGTATATGATAGTCTAACCCAAGCCGGGGTTGAAATTCCAGCTGAAATTGAGGACGAGATTGCAGCTAATATCGAAACCAGAGTTGATAGTTTATCTGATATTATTCCAGATATGCTCTCAGATTTGGACAGCGCACCGGTGATGAGAAAACTCAGAGCAGCCGGCAGCCTGAACAAATCCAGAAAAGCAATCACCTACATGATTACTACAGTGAAAAAATACACCCTGGGAGAATCTAAGAATAAGGAAACCGAGGTAGTGAAAAACTAATAATATATACTTACCGAAATATCGCTTAGTGCGCTAACTTACTTCCCGGGAAAATCTGCTTTTCTTTTATTCAGAAATGCTGCGGTCCCCTCTTTAAAATCATCGGTTCCAAAAGAACGTCCAAATTCATTGATCTCAGTTTCAAACCCGTTCTTACCGTCCTCGTAATTGGCATTTATCGCCTTGATCGCAGCACCAACTGCTACCATAGAATTCTTCATGATCTTACCAGCAATATTTTCGGCAAATTCTAATAATTCATCCTGTGCAACTACATGGTTAACAAGGCTATATTGCAATGCTTGTTTAGCGTCTATCATCCCCGCGGTCATGATCATTTCCATAGCTCTTCCTTTACCCACCAATTGTGGTAAACGCTGTGTACCCCCGTATCCAGGAATAAGTCCCAGACTTACTTCCGGAAGTCCCATTTTGGCATTATCACTAGCGATCCTGAAATGAGCGGCCATGGCAAGTTCCAAGCCGCCTCCAAGGGCAAACCCGTTAACAGCAGCGATCACAGGTTTTGGGAATTCAGCTACATAATCAAATAACTTTTTCTGTCCGTCTGCCGCAAGGCTTTTTCCTTCTTTAGGAGAATAGTCTGCAAATTCACTAATATCGGCGCCAGCAACAAAAGCTTTCTCACCACTCCCAGTAATAATAACCGCTTTTACCTCATCGTCCTCTTTAGCCTCCCTAAATGCATCATGCAGTTCCTGAATGGTCTCACGATTTAAGGCATTTAATTTTTTGGGCCGGTTTATCGTAATAGTTAAAATATTATTATCAATCTCTTCTAAAATGTTCTGATAGCTCATAAATATTATTTTGGAAATCGTACGTTAAATATAGTGCCTTTATTTTGTTTCGACACAAAGCTAATACTACCATTATATGTCTCCACAATATTCTTTACCATGGCCAATCCAAGCCCCATTCCACTGGATTTGGTAGTAAACTTTGGTTCAAACACCTTGATTTTGTTCTCTTCAGAAATCCCGGATCCATTGTCGGAAACCGATATGCAAACTTCATTCTCTTCTTCTTCAACCATTACAAGGATATGTGGATTTTCAACATCTTTAAGAGCCTGGGTTGCGTTCTTCACAAGATTTGTTACCACCCTTATTAATTGGGTACGGTCAAACTTCGCCAGGATCTCTTCCTTTTCACACTTGAATTCTATATAATTTTCATTGAAAATATCCAGGGCCAGCTTTACGATCTTCGGCACATTAAGAGTCTCGCTTTGCTGTGCCGGCATTTTGGCAAAATTGGAGAACGCTGAAGCAATCGAGCTCATCGTATCGATCTGATTAATTAGAGTGTTACTATACTCGTTCACCTTGTATTCGATCTCCGGATCTGATCTGTCAAAATTACGCTGAAAACTTTGTACACTTAAACGCATGGGCGTAAGTGGATTTTTGATCTCATGCGCTACCTGTTTCGCCATCTCCCTCCATGCCTGTTCACGCTCACTGGTAGCAAGTTTAACGGCACTTTCTTCCAATTCATCAATCATACTATTATATGCGGAAACGAGAGCATAGATCTCCTCTGTGGCATTGGAAAGTTCAATTTTCTGATTTCTTTTATCAAGCCTGGTCTGATTGATCTTTTCAGAAATGATCTTTAAAGACTTGGTTATATATTTTGAAAGGAAAAAGGAAAGAATGATCGCAATAAGGAGCATAAAAAGGTAAACTTCACCCATCCTTACCAGGAAATTATTAAGGTCCCGGTTAAGCATACTATCATCCTGAAGATATGGCAAATAAAGAATTGCCAGTGGTTTGAATCTCTGGTCGGTAATATAGGTATAAGAAGACTGGTATTTCTGGCCATTGATCTCGGTCTTCTGCATATAGCTTTTATCAGCTGCAGCATCCAGCTTTTCAAGAATTTCAACGGGTATATTCACACTTGTAGTGTCCTTAAAAAATGACTCGTCAGATTTTATAACCAGATTTCCCTCGAGATCATAAATATGAATTTGCATTTCATGAACCTCAGCCATTTCATCGATCTTATTCCTTTCATTAAAAATAGGCTCTAAGTGTTCAGTATCTACAACATAGGTGGTACTGGCGAGAACGAATTTTATATTCTCCAGAATGGCTTTTTGCTTACGTTCCAGGCGCTCTTCATGATAATTTTCAGCTTCCTGCTTATACTGGTATACCGTCACACCGAATATCAGGATCGATGCTCCAAGCACCAATAAGATCATGGAGATAAAAATTCGTGTTCGTAAGGAAAGTTTAAACGGTTTCATAGTTGCGGCTTGCCTCTATTCTAACAATTATCACACCATTTCAGGCATCAGGATTTTTAGCTCGTATTCTTTTATAGATCCTTATGCCCAGCATAAGGATTATGGCAAGGACAAAAATTCCAATTACCCCATAGATCCAGTTGATAGCATCCCTCACTATTACCAGGAATATTACTGAAAAAAGGATCAGTGTTGAACCTTCATTCCAAAGTCTCATTTGATTGGAAGTCCATTTTACAACATCCTTCTGAAGCTCCTTAACAATCAAATGACATTTAAAATGATAAGCATAAAGCAACACTACAAACACTAATTTCACATGCATCCAGGGCTGTTGAAGCCATTCAGGGATCATGAACAATAGGATAAAAGCAAAAATACTGGCAAGGATCGCAGATGGCCAGGTAATAATGAACCACAACCTTTTGGTCATTAGTTTAAACTGATTGGTCAGGATATCCTTTTCAGTTTCCGGTTTATCATATGCTTCTATTTGATAAATAAATAATCGTGGAATATAGAATAACCCGGCAAACCAGGTGATCACGAAAATAAGGTGCAAAGCCTTTATGTAATTATAGTATTCCATTAATCTTCAGCCTCTACGAATAAATAATTTAGATCCATTTCGTTGAATTCTTTGTTAAACTCCTGGATTTCCTGATCCAGTAAACTATCGAATTTTTCCAATTCAGAATTGATCTCAGCGGTAAGCATGTTCCTGACCTCAATATCCTGAGTTGTCGGCGGAAAATCATCCATACCTACAAGGCTATTCAAATGTGCCAGTTTATTGGTTAGTTTAATGGGGAAATTCAAGGGATCCTGGTTACTTCTGTTTTTAGTCTGGTAAAGAGCATTTTCAATTTCAGATAACTGCTCACTAAGCTGTTCAGCCTTTTCCAGCAATGGAGCTACCTCAGCATTTCCCTTGTATTGCTTCTGAAAATCTTCCAGCTGGGCCTCAACCTTTCTCATTTTCCTTATCGACTTATGTGCTCTGTCCACCGTCTTATTTACACTGCTAATAAAATCATATTGTTTTTGCATCCCGGCAATATCAGTTTCTGAATTTTCATCGGGCAGAATTTTGAAGTTTTCAATAAGAACCTCATCTTCTATTTCCAGAACAACCTTATACTCTCCCGGCACGGCCTGGGGAGCATCTGTACTTGCCCACCAAAGGATCATTCCATCAAGCATTTCAGCTCCTTCTCCACGCATATTCCAGTTATGCATATTAGCACCTTCGGTCACTTCTAACTTATGTTTATCATCCTCAGTACTGAATTTCTGGATCGTATCATTAGAGCTATTCAGGTAGCTGATACTAATTTTTTTATCTTCAGGATTTTTTAAATAAAAATAAGTGATCACGCCTGAAGGATGATTGGAGCCAGCAGTTAAAGATTCAGAAGAACTCCCATCCATTCGATAACTGTCCTTAGGCTTATAGAGTATATTTGAATTCTTATCAACCCCACTTAACTGGTGGATAAGGGTAAGATCATCCAGGATCCAGAGACTTCTTCCCTGGGTAGCAACAATAAGATTATTATCCTTGATCGCCAGATCTGTTATTGGAACAATCGGTAAATTCAACTGAAAAGACTTCCACTTTGCACCGTCATCGAAAGAGATATACATCCCGGTTTCGGTTCCTGCATAAAGTAAGCCCTCCTGCTCAGGATCTTCTCTTAACACCCTGGTAAAATGTTCCGAAGAAATTCCGTTGGTGATCAGCTTCCAGGATTTACCGTAATCTGTAGTCTTATAAAGGTATGGCGTAAAATCTCCTAATTTGTATCTGGTACCAGCCACATAGGCTGTCGCCTCATCAAAAGAAGATGGTTCGATACTGTTTATCATCATCCACTCCGGCATTCCTTTTGGGGTTACATTTTCCCAATTCTCTCCGCCATCTTTTGAAATATGTATCAATCCGTCGTCACTTCCTGTCCATAAGATTCCCGGAGTTACCGGAGACTCAGCAGCAGCGAATATGGTACTGTAATATTCTACGGAAGTATTATCCTGAGTAATAGGCCCGCCAGAAGATTTTTGTTTCGATTTATCGTTTCTGGTAAGATCCGGGCTTATCTCTTCCCAGCTTTCTCCTTCATTGGTAGTTAGATGCAAGTGATTAGAGGCTGTATATAGCTTATTTGGATCATGTGGTGAAAAGAAAATAGGAAAGTTCCACTGGAACCTGTACTTAAGATCTTCAGCTCCATGTCCCATAGGATTATCAGGCCAAACGCTGATACTTCTAACTGTACCTGTCTCATGATTATATCGTGTTAGAAAGCCATCGTAACTACCTCCGTAAACGATATCATCATTTTCAGGATCTACAGCAATATGGGCACTTTCACCGCCGGCGGTAGATTCCCAGTCGGCTTCACCTATATTATTTCCTTCGGTTCTGTGCCTTATCCTAACCGTGGAATTATCCTGCTGGGCAGCATAAATCCTATATGGAAAGGCATTATCTGTCGTAACCCGGTAAAACTGTGCGGTTGGCTGGTTATGGTAAGTACTCCAGGTTTCACCTCCATCATAGGTTACCTGGGCACCACCATCATCTCCCATGATCATCCGCTGAGAATCTTTTGGAGAGATCCATAAATCATGGTGATCTCCGTGAGGAGCTCTGTCTGATGAAAAAGTCTTTCCCCCGTCGGTGCTTTTATGGTAATTCACATTTAAAACATAAACTACATCTTCATCTTTTGAATCGGCATAGATACGGGTATAATACCACGCCCTTTGCCTTAGATTTCTGTTGTCGTTAATATGATCCCAGGTTTCCCCACCATCTTCACTTCGGTAGACTCCACCATTTTCCTTATTCTCGACTATTGCCCAAACACGATCACTATTAACAGGAGAAACAGTAACTCCTATAATACCTAATGTGTCCTTTGGAAAGCCTTTATTCTTTGAAATTTCTTTCCAGCTTTCACCACTATCTGTACTCTTCCATAAGGCTGAACCTTCTCCTCCACTGCTCAAACTATAAGGTGTACGCTGAACATTCCATGTGGAAGCGTATAGAATTCTTGGATTATTAGGATCCATGATTAGATCTACCGCACCGGCCTGTTCATTTGAAAAAAGGATCTTTTCCCAGTTCTTTCCTCCATCTGTAGATTTATAAACTCCGCGGTTTTCTGTAGGTTTATAGATATTTCCTAAAACAGCAGCATATACCGTATTATAATCATCGGGATGTGTAACTATTCTGGGGACATGCCTGCTTTTTTCCAAGCCTGCTCTCGACCAGGTTTTCCCTGCATCTTCAGTTTTCCAGATTCCATAACCTGAAGAAACATTTCCTCTAACGGTCTTCTCTCCGCCACCAACATAGATCACATTATGATCATTTTTGGCAACTTCAATCGCCCCGATAGATCCTCCGAAATAACCATCAGAAATATTCTCCCAGCTTCGTCCACCATTTTCAGTTTTCCATACCCCGCCGCCGGTTGCTCCAAAATAGAACAGGTTTGGTTTCCCTGGAACCCCGGTCACGGCAGCGCTTCTCCCGCCTCGGAATGGTCCTACCAAACGATATTCTAAAGCATCATATAATTTTTCATCATAGTTTTGAGCTGAAGCCTGCTCAATAAAAATTCCGTTAAATAATAAGCATAGACAAATGCTTAACTGAAGTAGATTTTTATTCATTTGGATCCTGGTTAGATAAGTTTTAAAGATAAGGATTTAAGTGAATCTTCAAGACAGCCTATTTTAGAGTCTTCACTATTTCGCGGTTCAGGAAATAAGCAGTGATAATGGTTGAAACCAGATCGGCAATTGGAAACGAAATCCATACTCCTATTTCTCCGTAATAATGAGGGAGGATAAGGATAAGCGGAATAAATATAAATCCCTGCCTTGACAGTGTTAGTAAAAATGCCGGAACTGCCTTACCGATAGCCTGAAAATACGCTGCTCCTATAAGTTGAATAGTAACAATAGGAATGGCTGCAAAAACCCAGCGCATGGCTGAAGGTGTTTGCTCGATAATAGAACTTTCGTCCGTAAAAATCCTAACGATCTCGGGAGCAAAGAACATAATTCCCAGGAAAATCAATAATCCCATAAAGCTGGAATAAAGAATAGCTGTATTTATACTTTTTCGTACCCGCGGATACTTACGTGCTCCGTAATTAAATCCGGCGATAGGGAGAAATCCCTGGGTCACACCAAGAACTGGAAACAAAGCAAACATTAACATCCTGGCGATGATCGCATAAACCGTAACAGAATCTTCACCACCAAGATCAAATAAAATATTGTTCATTAAAAGGTAAGTAACACTTACCACAGCTTGTCTTGCCAGCGTTACCGCTCCTAAAGAAGATATTTCTTTTAGGATTGGCAGGTCAAGCCTGAAATGTGCAAAACTGATCTTCAGTTCTGAATTCTTTGAAAGGAAGAACCAGACAATATAAGCAAGACATAGAAAGTAGGAAACGGTTGTGGCAATTGCTGCTCCTTCCATCCCCATATCTAACTGATTGATGAGAATAAAGTCCAGGATAAGGTTCCCAACCGAAGGAATGATCATGGCGATCATGGCAAACCTGGGTTTCCCTTCTGCCCTTATCACATTGTTACCCATCATGGCCAAAGCAAGTAACGGCACCCCGCAAAGCACTATGATGTAATAGATCTTAGCCGGATCGAATATTTCTCCCTTACCTCCAAATGCAGGGATAAGACTATCTACAAAGATAAGTCCCGGAATAACCAGTAAAGTAGATAACAAAATAGTTAAAGTGATCTGGTTCCCGAAGGTCTTAAGTGCCTTCGGTTGATCTTCTGCACCCAGGGCCCTGGAGATAATAGAAGAACCACCAATTCCGATGGCCATACCCAGAGCGGCAATAAAAAATGAAACCGGAAGTACCACATTTATAGCAGCGATCGCTATGGGTCCTATCCAGTTTCCTACAAAAATAGTATCTACCAGTATATTAAGGGACATTACCAGGATCCCGATAGAAGCTGGTACGGCTTGCTGAATTAACAGCTTGCCAATGGGTTTTTCACCCAGTTCCTTAGAATTTCGAACGGCCATTAGGCCTCAACAGGCTTTTGATGAGCCCACTCGTCTATCCATCTGGAAAGTACCTTGACCCATTCTTCACGGTCGTTCAAACAAGGAACCACAGTGAATTTTTTTCCGCCAACTTCGTGGAAGATCTCTTCACCTTCCATAGCTATTTCTTCCAGGGTTTCTAAACAATCTGAAACAAAAGCAGGAGTCACGATAGCAAGATTTTTCATTCCCTGCTTTCCGAATCTTTCAATTGTCCTGTCGGTATAAGGTTTTAACCACGGGTCAAAACCAAGCCTGGACTGGAAGCTTACGCTATATGTATTTGGTTCCATCTCCAGATATTCGGCTACAAGCCTTGTAGTTTCAAAACACTGGTGACGGTAACAGAACTGATGCGCCGTTGACGCAGACTGGCAGCAGGAACCATCTATTTTACAATGGGAATTGGTAATATCAGATTTCCTGATATGTCTTTCCGGAACACCGTGATATGAAAAAAGGAGATGTTCGTATTCTACGTCTTTCAGAGTTTCAGCAATACTATTAGCCAAGGTTCTTATATAATCCTGATGATTATAGAAAGGCGGTACAGTTGTAAAGCTCATTTCCGGAAAATGTTCTTTTCGAAGCTCTTCAGCTAAAACCAGGATGGTTTCGGTTGTAGCCATAGCGAATTGAGGATATAGTGGAAAAAGCAAAACCTCATCCACACCCTGATCATGTAATTCCTGAAGGCCCTGCTTGATACTTGGTGTACCATAGCGCATAGCCAGAGCAATGGGAACTGAAGTGTTATCGTCTATTTTCGATTGCAATCTTTCCGAAAGAACGATCAAAGGCGACCCCTCCTCCCACCAGATCTTTTGATAGGCCTCGGCAGATTTTTTAGGCCTGGTATTCAGGATTATTCCTTTAACCAGCAGGGTCCGGGCCCAATATGGAACATCGATC
>CBDTXN010000083.1:0-12999 GCA_965364455.1 uncultured Flavobacteriaceae bacterium | reverse complement strand
TACTATTACTAGGTTATTCTTTTGGTCTATTACGATGAAATTTCCGCCAAATCCGGCAGCATAAAAAATATTCTTGTCAATATTTTCCATATTTCGGTCACCTTCTTTATTCAACCACCACATATACCCGTAATTAGGATTTGGTTTGGAAGGTTGCATAGCTTCTTTAATTAGTTCTTTCGAGATGAGTTCTTCGTTTTCCCACTTTCCATTATTCATGAACAAAAGGCCAAATCTGGCCATATCCTCAGTATTTATGAACATTCCTCCACCGGAGTGCCCCCCGCCACTTACAGATTGCATTTTAAGACCGTCTATGGTGGTCCATGAATTTTCATACCCGAACCATCTCCAGCTTTGAGAAGCCCCGATAGGATCCATGATATGCTTTTTTAGAACTTTAGGTAAGGGTTTTCTGAAAACATTCAACAGGGAGTAAGCTAAAACGTTAACTCTTACATCATTATATTTAAAGTGTGTTCCTGGCTCATTCAACTCTCTTGATCTCCATTCATCAATGGAAACATCCTGAGGAGGCCTGTCTGCCCAGTCGAATCCACCCCATAATTGTCCACTCCAGTCCGAATTTTGCTGTAATAAATGTTTCCACGTGATCTTTGAGTTGTGTTCTCCTTCAAACGTATCATCCCATATATAGTTTACCACTGGTTCATCAAAATCTGAAATCAGATCATTGTCTCTGGCGATTAGGGCAGTGGTAGATAAAAAACTCTTGGTAACACTAAAGGTCATATCCACTCTTTTAATATCTCCCCATTTCTCTATAATGTAACCATCTTTTAATATCAATCCGGCCGGACCGCCTCTTCTTTTAGTGGGACCGAGGATTTCATGATAGGGTTCACTTTGAAACCCTTTAAGAATTGCCTGCCTTAGATCTTTTGACCCTGCATATTCATTTTCCTTAGCAAATTTTACGGCTTCAGAGAGATCCATGTTATAGGATGATGCAGGTTTTTCAGTCCAGTCTCCTGATCCTGGAAAGTAGATCTCCTGTGCGTTTATCTGGAAAAACCAGAATAATAAGCTAAAACGTATAAAAAATTGGGTCTTTTTCATTTCAGGTTTAAAGTTTTGTTTGCAGATTCCTCAGTTTCGTCTTTTTCATATTCGGAGTCATCATGTGCCTTATCCAGCCAATTCTGGCTGATTTTTTGTTTTGGAGAGATTCCCAATTCTTCGAGTTTGTCTATATCCTTTATAAGATTCTGCTGGCCCGTTAGCTTTTTCATTGCTCCGTTATAGGCATTTTTAGTAGAATTAATTCTGTCACCAACAGTATTGAGGTCGTCTAGCAAAATTTTGAACTTATGATAAAGGCTTGCGGCATGTTTAGCTATAGCAAGTGCATTCTGTTGTTGCTTTTCATTACTCCATATCGTGTCTATAGTTCTAAGAGTTGATAACAGTGTAGTAGGGCTTACCAGTAAAATATTTTTTTGAAATGCAGTATAGAAAAAGCTGTTATCTATATTTTGAGCTAAATATAGAGCTGGCTCTATAGGTATAAACATAAGAACGAAATCTGGTGATTTCATTTCATGTAGATCTTCATATTTTTTATTGCTTAACTGGAGCACATGGTTATTTAAAGATCTAACATGATCTTTTAGGTGTCGTTCTTTTGTGTCTTTATTCTCTTCGCTGGTAAACTTCTCATATGCAACCAACGAAACCTTAGAGTCGATTACCATTCGTTTATCGTTAGGTAAATGAATCACCACATCAGGATACTGCCTGTTACCATCCTCATCAATATGTGATTCCTGAAGAAAATATTCTCGATCCTTTTCAAGACCCGACTTTTCCAGAACTTTTTCAAGAATTAACTCACCCCAGTTCCCCTGGGTTTTACTCTCTCCTTTCAAAGCTTTAGTAAGATTGTTGGCTTCCTCACTAATCCTGATATTTTGCTCATTTAGGTGTCTGAGTTGTTCACCTAGCTCTGAATGCCTTTTGATAAAGTTCTCATTGTTATGATTTACCTTATCTTCAAAAGATTTGATCTTTTCTTTTAAAGGATCCAGGATGTTCTCAATATTCTCTTTGTTTAACGTAGTGAATTTCTCAGATTTTTGATCGAGGATCTTATTGGCCAGGTTCTCAAATTCCTTAGTGAACTTTTCCTGTAACTTTTCTACTTCCGCTTTTTGTTCCTCATTTCGTTCTTCTAAATTTTGAAATTCAGAAATCTTACGGGTTAACTGTAAGTTGATAGCTTCCTTCTCATGCCTTATTTTTTCACGATCATTTTCGATCTTTTCGATTTCCGAATCAGCCTCATTTTTCAACTGTTTTACATCTAACCTGTATTCTTCTAAGTTCCTGTCTAATTGAAGTTTAAGTTCTTCTATTTGAAGTGTTAGTTGATTGTTTATTTCTTCCAGTCTGCCGGTATTAGATTTTGATTTTAGCCCGGAAATTAGATGTCCTATATAAGCGCCAATTCCCAAAGCAATAAAAATAAAAAGAGTGGTTAGAAGGTATTCATTCATTTGGCTGGCGGTTTTCTCAAAGATACTTATTTATGAATAGTGAGGAAATCAGCTAGCTGAATTTTGAGAAATTCAGGATGAATTTATAATAATCTCAAAAACGATAAAACTATATTTTATTCGCTTTCGAAATACTCAAATGCATCGATAATATCGAGATAAACTCCGTCAAATCCCGCAGCTATTATTCGGTTCAGGTAGGAGTTCTCCCCGGTGTAGACAATTTTTTTCCAGTCTTTATGCCAGAATTTCACTTTGTAATTACCTTTCCAGTGTGGGTTTTCTTCTGAAAGCCAGGCTGGTTTAATTGAATTCCATTTCTTTTGCCAGTAATAACGATATTCTTCGGCTTCTCCAATAGACATATAGGCGATCACAAGTCGTGAACCACCATTTTTCTTCGTCCCTAGTTGTGAGATCTCTTCTGAAGTAAAACTTTCAAATTTATTATAATACGCATCAATGATGAGGAGATCATAATTTGTATCGGCAAGCTTTTCTATGAGATCATCTTTAGATTCGAAATTTGAAAAATTCAGGAGGTAAAGAAAATTTCGGGCATCCTTTAATTCTTTTATATCTCTGCTATTTTCCCTGAAAATAGTTCTTTCCGGAATTTCATCAAGAGACCTGTTCGCTACAAAGGAAGTAAAACCATATTTTACATTCTGTAGATAAGAATTATCAACGTTTTGGTCTGAAAAAGCATAGTCTATGCTCAAAACCGGTTTTTTATGATCTTTGATCACTTTAAGATAATCCAGTAAATAGCTATTTTCATTGGGTGGGGTAGGAACATTGTCTTCATTATACCCATAAAAGAGATCTTCCTGCGCTACTCCGGTTATTGCATTCAGGTAAGCTGTGGCCCTCGCATATTTATTCTTTTCTTTGAGAATCAACTCAATCCCATTTTGTGTGATAATGATAAAACCAGGATGATTAGATCTTGCACTTTTAGCAATATCCTTTATCAGTTCCCTCATTTCCTGTCTGTAATCTTTTGCTTTTGGATTCTTTTGAGCATAGACTACAGAAAAGGAAAATTGAAAAACGAGGAGAATAATTAAACCTGAAATCTGTTTAGGCATAAGCCTGAAAATTTTGATCAAAGATAATTTCTTCATTAATATTATTGATATAAAACAGCGATAACCTTTTTCAAATTCAATGAATCAGCGGCCTTTAAAGAACTAAATGCATAATTATTTTGGAATAACTATTCGAAATTCAAGAATAACTATATTTTTGAAAAAAAACCAACATGCCCCAAACATCGGTTTTATTAATTTTAGAAGGTACCTACCCTTTTAACGGGGGAGGTGTGTCAACCTGGGCTCACACCTTGTGTAGCCGTGTAAGTAATGCAGATTTTAAACTGTATTCTATAAACGCCTCTTTCGAAAAAGCTCCAAAATATGATCTTAGCGACAATATAAGTGAAGTGATCCAGGTGCCTCTCTGGACACCAGACGAGCCTTATGATTACATAAGTTATGGCGAGGAATACTATAAAACGGTAGCTAAAAAGGAATGGACAACTTCTAAAGTTGTAAAAGAAAAATTCGTACCACTTTTTAAAAAACTGCTTGAATTCATATATAGTGATAACCGGGAAATTGAAGAACTGGATGATATATTTTACCAGTTATGGCTTTATTTTGATGATTATGACTATAAAGAAACCATTAGAAATGAGCAGGTATGGATGGTTTACAGAGACACGGTTTCAAAATTTATTATAGGGGAGCGTAATCCCGATGCATCATTGATCGACCTTACGGTTGGTCTTCGCTGGATTTACAGGTTCCTTATTCCTCTCGCTATTGTGGATCTTCCAAAAGTAGATGTAGCGCATCTTACCTTAAGCGGCTTTCCATTGATCCCGGCGTTGATTGCGAATTATAAATACGGAGCGAAAATAATACTCACAGAACATGGTGTTTTTATTCGGGAGCGTTTGCTAGCCATAAACAGGTCAGAATATCCATTTTTTCTAAAACAGTTATTAATAAGATTCTCAGAATCTGTTGCCAGGCTGGTTTACCATAAATCTGAAATGATTATTTCAGTGAATAAATTCAATCAGAAGTGGGAAAGATGGTATGGAGCCGACTCGGCTAAATTCAAAACCATTTATAACGGTATAGACCCCGAACTTTTCAAACCAAGTCAAAAACCAGATCATCTAAAGGATGTTCCTACGGTCGTGGCAGTGGCAAGGATCTTTGAATTGAAGGATATATTAACCATGATAAAGTCCTGTGCAGTTGTCAAGAGATCTGTTCCAGGGGTTAGGTTTATAGTTTATGGAGATGACCAGGCCGTTCCAGAATATACCAAAACCTGCCTGGAATTAGTTCAGGAACTTGGACTTCAGGAAAATTTCAGCTTTATGGGTAACCGTTCGAATCCTCATGAATTGTTTGCTGAAGGAGATATTTCAATTTTAACATCCATCTCTGAAGGTTTCCCGTATACTGTGATAGAATCTATGGCCTGTGGTGTTCCTGTGGTCGCTACCGATGTTGGGGGAGTAAGCGAGGCTCTTGACGAGAATTGTGGATTTATCTGTAAACCAAAAGATGCTGAAGAAATTGGAGGAAGAGTAGTTGAGCTGCTTTTAGACAATGAATTACGAAACAAAATGGCAGTAAATGCGAGGGAGAGGGTATTAAAGAATTTTACCTTGAAAAAGTTCATTTCCGAGTATGAGGATATTTATAAGAACCTGAAAAATCCGCCAAAAAAGGACATTAAAAAAGAGGAGGCTGCAACGCTTTATTAGAAAATGACCAAAGAACAGATTAAGGCTACTTCTAAGTTGATCGTTTCTGTAAAGGAGCGAAATGGCAAACCCGTAAACGTTTATGTGGTTGCGGCGAATATAGAATCTTTCGGGATCAGGGAAGTAGATGTAAAAACAGATTATGGATTTGAGAGTATTCTGGATCTTGCCAGGTTTGTTTATAAGGCATATAACTCTAAAACCCTGGCCAATCTAAAGAACAATAACCAGCGAATTGCGGAAGCCCGGAATTATGAAAGGCTTGCCATTAGCGATTATATCACGACAAGAAATACCAAGCGATTTATTTTTGATTATGCCTCCGGGCTGGTTCACCTTTTTCCGGTAGCCGTGCAAATTGTAGCCATTATTCTTTTTGGGTTTTCTCTCTGGACTTATTCCGAATTCAATAATTTACAATCTACGGCTGTGGTGTTAGGGGTTATCTCAGGCTTTATCATTAGCGCCGGTTTTGTTCAGGTTATAGGTAAACAGGTCTCCTACTACTGGTATAATGAAGATTTTCATATGGCCAGGTATTCAACAATTAAGATCATAAAAAGAGGCTCTTATACCATTCTTGGTTTTTTTATTCTTTCGATGATCGTAAATTTTATCCTGCCTCTGTATCCAACAATTTTTGTGGTGATCACCTTTAGTTATGCAATTTTGATAGGTTTTTTACTGCTCGTACTGGCTCCTCTTTACGCCTTAAAGCAGCGTTGGATGATCTCCCTAAGTATACTTTCAGGAACAGTTCTGGCTCTTACTTTGCATTGGACTACTCAATTACACCCATATATAATTCATGCTTCGGGAATTCTCCTGGCTAGCTTGATCGTGATCATTTTTATTCATTTCTTTTTCAAGTACAAACTTGAAAGAAATACCCAGGTAAAGAAAAAACCGAAGGTTATGCTTTCACTGTATAGGAATTTTAATTATTTCCTTTATGGTTTCTTCATCTTTCTATTTGTTTTTCTGGACAGGATTATCGCCTGGTCTTCAACATTGAACAGGGAGATACCTTATATCATTTATTATGAAAAAGATTATGAGATAGGTATGGACCTGGCTATTGTCATCTTCTTTCTCCTGGGTGGTGTAATGGAATATGCTATTCATTCATATATACGGCATATGGATTTTCACCAGTTAGAAGTTAAATATTCAGATTATAAGGAATTCAACAGGAAGATGTTGAATATGTATTATAAACATCTGCGCCTGTTTGCAGTGAGTGCCTTTGGAATATTCTTCCTTTTGTATCTAATCATAACGAAACCCTGGGGATATAGTTCTGGTTTTGAGGAACAATTGTCTGCTATAAGCATTAAAGTATGCGTTATAGGAAGTATAGGTTATCTCTTTTTCACGCTTGGGATGCTTAATGTTCTTTACCAGTATACACTCGGAAAACATCGCAGGCCACTGTTAGCAATAATCATTGCTTTTTTAGTCAATTTCGTGATTGGGGTCTTGTTAAGTCGATGGGTCTCCTACGAATATAGTGTGGTAGGTATGCTTGCAGGTTCATTGGTGTTTATGCTCTTAACGACAAGAGAAACCTATCATTTCTTTAAAAATCTGGACTATTATTACTATGCATCCTATTAAGATATTTATGTTAGCAACTACAATAGGGCTGGGTAGCCTTCAGCTCAATTCGCAGCCGCTTTCGGCAGAAAGTGAAGTGCTTTTTATTTACGGTGATTTTTATCCGGAAAACGTCTCTGGTTATGATCTTATTATATTAGAAGGGGCTCATTTTAGTACCCAGGATATAATGAAGCTTAAACAACAGAATGGGAAAGTTCTGGGTTATATAAGTCTTGGGGAGGTGAGTGAATCTGCAGCGCATTATCCTGAACTTAAAGAAGTGGTTCTTGGGAAAAATGATATCTGGAACAGTTATGTACTTGATATAGGGAACAGTGAAACAATCGAGGCTCTTCAGGCTATTATTGATCATAGCATGGACAAGGGAATGCATGGTATGTTCCTGGATAATATTGATAACTACACGAAATTTGGGCCTACACCAGCGAAGAAAGATGATTTGCTGGATTTCCTTGAAAGAATTAAAAATAAATATCCGGAAATCTATCTGTTTCAGAATGCTGGTATTCCAGTTATCTCTGAAACTTCAGAATATATCGATGCTGTTGCCAAAGAAAGCATAGCTACAAATTATAATTTCGAGAACAGGCAATATCAACTTCGTAAAGATTCTGAATTCCAGGTTCTTTTAAATGAACTGAAAATAGCACATAATGAATTTGATATCCCTGTAGTGCTAATAGAATATGCTGATGAACCAAGCATGAAATCTGATATAAAAAATAGATTAAGCGAATTCAACTGGCCGGTTTTTATTGGTAAAATAGACTTGCAAACAATCCCTGAAAGAGACTGATTTTTATGTTTTTAGATCCCTTTTTACTTAGCGGGCCTTTAAGGATCATACTTATCTTTGTTCTGCTTATGGTGCTGTACAGGGTTGCTGCGAGTAAGGTTCCGGCTCAAACAGCCCTGAACTTTTTAATTCCCAGTGTGGTTCTGATATTTTCCGCTGCCATTCTTGGTGGATTCTTTCTTATCCTTATCCAGATTTTCGACCTGTTCGTAATTCTAAGCATTATTCTGGGAATAGTGATTTTCGTTTTTATGGATATCAATTTCCGGAAATCTATAAAAGGCCAGCTTCAAAAGATCTATACCAGGAGCATACTTTACGTAGTTATAAAACTGGAAAAGAGGGAAAGTTTTATAGATAAGGACAATTGGGAAAAACCTAAACTTAGGATGGATTCTGAAAATCTTTCCCGGTTCCATAGGAACTGGCAGGTTTTTATAGGATTAAGTCTTCCAGTGATCACCTATTTATCCAGAAGTTCGTTATTCCAATACGATACTTCAACCCTTTCTGAGTCCTGGTATCGCAAATTGTCTTTAATAAAAAAGATAGATCTCGAGAATTGGTTTTTTAATTCAGGGGATATGATGGGAGATTACCTTCTAATCGAAATTTACTCCAGGATCACCAATATATCTGAAGCTGTGGCTTTACAGTCTTCGGGTCTGCTGGAATCTGCTTTGCTCTCAGTTGTTATCTACTGGGTAGTTTATAAAATTTGCAGAAAGCATGCTCCAGGAATAGTCGCCGGATTAAGTTTTAGCCTGCTTTATGCATTTCTACCACTTAACCTGGATCTGCTGGTAGAGCATAAAGCCATTTTTGCAGCCATGATTCTTGCATTGCCGGCTATGTTGTTCAGCATCTACCCACAAACCTTTAGATTCCGGAAAAAGACGGCCAGCCTTATTCTGATCGTTCTATTTTCTGCTATTTTACTACTGGATCTTTTCGTTGGGTTGCTTATATGTTTTCCTTTTCTGATACTCGTTTTCCTTTTTAGATTTTGGAGGAGAAAACGGCAGATGTTTATGGTTTTAACGGCGTATGGGATATCGGTTGCGGGCTTATCGGTTATATATGGGATCGCTGCCTGGTGGTTACAGGAAGACTTTACGGTTTTTATAAGGTCGAATTTATTTTCTTATAATGCTTATACCTATAACCCTAAATTGCTTTATCCTTTAAAAGAATTCATAGGTTATTATCAGGTAGTAGGCCTTGTTTTTTTAGGGATAAATATTTTAAAGTTCATTCAGTTTCCGAAGAATTTTAAAGCCAGTTTGATCTTCCTGACCTTTATCAATCTTTTATTTGTTGTATTCCATCTTAATCCAGGCTTCGTCGATATGGATATGCTCAATGAAGTGCTGTGTATTTTCATACCTGTATTTTTCGGAATTATTTTCAATTTAAGCATTACGATATTTTCAAAATTAAGATCTCATGGAAGGTTGCTTACCAATTTGGAAATAGGTGGGGGGATAGCGCTTATAATGGCACTTGTTTACTTCACTTTTCCAAAAGATGCTTCTTTCGAAAATGTAAACACTGAAATGGAAATCGAGGTTTTTAAAGCCTATGCTAAGATCCAGGATGAACATCTCCCGTATTCTTACGCGGTGGTTAATTCTCTGCAAAATTCAACCTTTAGTGCAGATAGCCATTATTTCTACAGCTATAATTTTTTCAACAATAAATATTTGGCCCAGGACAAAATTTTCCAGGAAGTGAAGAATGACAGAGATTATCTTCGGGCGAATCCAGGAGTGATCCTTCCTCAGAGCCTTTTCGTTTTCGTGTACAATGGAGAATTGGAAGGCAGGTCCAGGATAGGCTTACAAAGACAGGATCAGGATGCCGTGAGGGCCAGACTTGATATTCTTAGGAACAAAGGCAGGCAGGTAAGACATTATTTCGACAGTGAGGCTTTGGACGTATATATAATCGTGAACCAGCCGGGAACCAGTAAAATACAGGAGTTATTATTTTAATGAAACAAAACTACCGATTCAATTTTTTTCTTTTTTTCATCATTTCTGCGCTTTTTATTCTGGCAGGTTGTGCCGATGATGACACCAGAAATTCTTTTGTGGACAAGAAAATGATGAGCGTTGCCGAAATCGATAATTCCAATCCTTTGGTGACCTATCTTATCGATGCCGAAGACACAGAATGGAAAGAGAATGTAGAGCAAATTGAGAAAACGCTTAATTATGTGAAAATTCCCTTTTCCACAAAGGAAGTAAATGAATTTAATCTTAATCCTGAATTGAGCAGTTCTGTAAAGGTTATTGTTGTTCAGGACCTTTCAAGGCTGGAAGTAAAAGCTTTCAATAAAATTCTTGAGTTTGTCGCAAACGGTGGGCATATCGTAATACCTAGGGCTGGTACAGATGAGTATTTTGGCTTTTTAGCTGGAGTACAAAAAGGAGCAGCTTTCGAAACAGATACAGTCGCCAGAGGTTACAAATTCAAATCCGATTTTCTCCCGGCTATGAAAAACAAGGTCTACCGAAACCGTTCTCCGCATTTCGGAATTAAGGGCAGCAATTATTCAGAAAATGTTGAGGTTCTGGCTACTTCGATCAGCGACGATGCTTACCCGGTGATCCTTAAAAATAGGATAGGCAGGGGCGAAGTGGTTGTTTTCAATACCACTCAATCTTTTCCAAAAGAGGAAAGAGGATTGTTATTTTCATCATTATTATCGGGCCTTGAAGGTATACCATATCCCGTAGCAAATGTCTCCAGTATATTTTTAGATGATTTTCCAGCTCCCCTTTATGATATAAAAAGAGAACCGGTTACCTCAGAAATGGATATTACCCAGGCTAATTATTACGTGAACATATGGTGGGAAGATATGCTAAAGCTGGCCAGGGAAGAAGATTTGGTATATTCTGCTTATGTATGTTTTGATTATTCGAACCAAACTACCCCTCCGTTTAATTTTTATGAATGGCAAAATTCAGGAAATCCGGAAAAGGACCTATCTGAGAGGCGCTTAAATCGTTTAATGCGCTCTTTTAAGGATCTTGGTCACGAAATGGCACTTCATGGCTATAACCATGCCTCTCTTACGAGTGAAGTATGGCCAAGCCAGACCTATATGGAGCTTAGCCTTGAGGCGGTGAATAAAAGATGGGTTGCCGAGGAATATGGAGCATACCCGATAAGCTATGTACCTCCATCAAATATCATAGATAGTACAGGCTTTGCAGCTCTGGAAAACAGTATTCCCAGTATAGTCTATAATGCCAGTATTTATTTAGGTGATTTTGAAGAAGGCGGAGGACGGGAATTCGGGCCTGAACCTTATAACGATCATTTTTATAATTTTCCCAGGGTAACCAGTGGTTTCGAGATGACACCATCTTCCCGGTTCGTGCTTCACTCTGCTTATTTATATACCGGTATATGGACGCATTTTGTGCATCCAGATGATGTGTTTCAAATTCCCGGAAGCTTTAATAGCGGTGATTATGAACTTCGAAATTCTGAAGGCTATGCCTGGCGCGAATCCCAGGATGGTACTCCAGGTTTGTTTCCAAGGTTTAAGAAATATTTGAAAGAGATCAAACGAGCATATCCATTTATCAGGTTTTTGAAGGTTTCAGATGCGGCTAGGATCACAATGAATTGGCGGCATGCAAATTTCAGGTATACTGAAACTGCTGAAAAAATTAAAATGGGATCTTTTGGTAATGACATTCCTCTGGAGAAGAATTACTGGTTTACCTATGTTTCAAAAGCGAATTCTTCAAAAATTGAAAATTATCTGAAAAATAATAGTATCAAATTTTTTAGAACTCCTATGCTCGAAGGTTTTCTTTACAATATTGAAACCAAAAAGGCAGCCCTGGAATTGCCGAAACTTAAACTGGCTAAATCTTCACATTCTGTCGCTATTAGCGAAGAATTTGAGAAATATATAGATCTGGAAGAGGATTATGTGGAAGAGAATATTCCTGAAAGGATCAAGGCTTTAAAGAATGAAATAACTCAATCCCAGAGTTTTAAAGGCCAAAGTTGGGATCTATTACTAAAGTATTTAGGCTGGGAAGACAGAACTTCTGAAATCTGGCCACTTCTTGAATCGAAATACACCCAGCCAAATTATCCTAAGGAGGAACTAATTCTATTTTCAAATGAGGTGATAAACCAGGCTGGAGATTATCCTGATCTTCCAACAAGACAGCGTTGGATGTTAAGGCAAATTCAAAATGAGCCTGATAACCTTAAGAGAAAGCAGGAGTTTATTGATTATTTTGGTTTGGAAGCAGGTGTTCGTTTCACAAAAATCGATTTGCTTGAAATTTTTAGATCCTCGATAGATCCTGAAGCTAAGAATAACTACTTCGTGATTCTTAGCCAGGAATATCCAGCTGAAGCTTTGCGTTTAGCAAAAGAAATGCAGAAATGTCCAGAAAATTCTCTTCTGGCTGAAAATATTTCCTGGGTATTTGCTGATAATGGTCTTTTTGAAGATGCCTTAAAATGGTCTCAATGCACCAATAATATTTCTCAGCCAGAACTGGATAACTGGCGATTACAAACGGGAGAATACGATTTTCTTAAGGAAAAGAACTATCCGCATTATCTTCAATATCTTATCGAGGAAAATCCAGGTATGGCTGCCAGGGAGTTAATAAATGTGGAGCCATGTAGAAGTGACCTTATTCCTATTTCAACAAATATCGCTTATGCTTTTGCGTCACAAGGCAGTTATAGAAAAGCGCTGGATTGGTCGGCTTGCCAGAAGGATTTTCCTATTGTAGAAAGATTACAGTGGTTGAACGCGCTAAAAAATTACTCAGCCATAGAAAAAATTTACATTGATCTTGACCAGGAAAAACAAAATTCAGAAGAGGTAAGGTATTTTATGGCAGACTATTACCTGGGTAGAGGAGAGATCGCGAAATCTTGGACTTTTACATCTGATCTATCACCTGGAGCACCTAAAAAGATTTTACAGGAACAATTGAATAAAGATGTTCTTTACCTTACAACGGCTGAAAAAAAGCAGCTTCTTAAGGACTATCCAGAATTATTCTATCCTGAAGTTAGATTTCAAATTGAAAAGGAAATTAGATTGAATCATGGAAACTTTATTCAGCTTAATTCTGAAATTATAAGCGATAGGTTAGAGCCAACTTCATTCAGAACTATGCTGAAATTAATTTAATTCCTGTTTTAAAAAGGATAGATGGTGTTGGTAGTGCATCGGCATTTAGTTCTAGGGAGTACAGTATGCGTATTTGGCTAAAGGCTAATAT
>CBDTXN010000082.1:0-13104 GCA_965364455.1 uncultured Flavobacteriaceae bacterium | reverse complement strand
CCGAAATTTCTTTAAATGGAAATTCTGAGTTAATAGAAAGAGGACAAACTATTCTAATTCCTGCAAGTGCAGAAACAGTTCAGATAAAAAGCAATAATGCTGAATTACTTGAAGTTTTTATCGAATAATATAATCCTATGTAAAGAAAGTAATTAGGGAATTAGAAGGACCTTACTTGAGCTTTTTCCACTTTCTAAATATTCATGGGCTTTCTGACCTTCAGACAATTTAAACATCGCCGTATCTTTAATTTTCAATTCTCCATGCAGTATCATTTCAAAGAGCTCATTTGATCTTTTGATACGTTCTTCAGAGTTTTTAAGATATCCCCAAAGATCTCCACCGGTAAGAGTTTTACTGGTGTCCATCAACATTCTGGGATCTACTTTTTTTGGATCGCCTCCACTCATACCGTAAAATACAACAGTACCTGTTTCCCTGGTAACTTCGAAACTATCCATCAGGGTGATTCCCACGCTGTCGTAGGTGACATCCACTCCTTTAGGCCCGGTGATTTCAAATACCCGGTTTTTCCAGGTTTCATCCAGGATAATGGTATGATCTGCACCGGTTTCAGCAATTGTATTTAGCTTTTCAGAGCTCCTGGTAAGTCCAATAACATTTGCTCCTTTAGATTTAGCTATCTGGCATAGAATCTGTCCAACTCCTCCTGAGGCTGCATGTATCAAAACACATTCACCTCTTTTGATCTTAAAACTGTCATTTGCCAGATAATGGGCTGTTAGTCCCTGTAACATTACCGAGGCAGCAAGCTCAAAGCTAATGGTATCCTTTAAAGGAACTATATGTTCTTCTGGAACTACAACATATTCTGCATTAGAGAACGGAACATCGGCAAAGGCTACTCTGTCTCCCGGTTTATATTTCTCAGAATCGGATTCCGTAATAATTCCGGCAGCCTCATATCCAGGGATATAAGGAGGCTCTCCCTTCAGGTGGTAATTTCCTTTCCTTCTATAAATATCGGCGTAATTCAATCCAATAGCTTTGGTTTGAACCAGAACCTCATTCTTTGCGATTTCAGGCTTTTCAAGCTCTATGTATTCCATTACCTCCGGCCCACCGAATCTCGAAAAGGTAAGTGCCTTCATTTTATTACTCATATTTCCTCCACAGATTAATAGTTAAGGATAGAATCTATTTTCTTTAATTCATCCTCACTGAAATCAATATTTTCAATTGCCTCAATATTATCTTCTAATTGGGAAACCTTACTTACGCCAACCAGAACCGAAGTGACCCTGGAGTCTTTTAATAACCATGCAACCGCCATTTGAGCGAGACTTTGATTTCTTGAACTTGCAATATCATTTAATTGCTGAACCTGGCTTACTAATTCCTGGGTAATTTGGGATTTATCCAGGTAGCTGCCTTCAATTGCCGCACGTGAATCTTCCGGAATTCCGTTTAAATATTTATTAGTTAGGATACCCTGCTCTAAAGGTGAGAATACAATACTTCCCAGACCGAATTTTTCGAGAGTGTCTAGCAATCCGTCTTCCACCCAGCGATCCATCATATTATATCTTGGCTGATGTATTAGGAAAGGTGTTCCCTGTTTCTTTAAAATTTCTGCTGCTTTTGCTGTATCTTCAGCGTTATATTGAGATATACCTACATATAAAGCCTTACCCTGCCTAACGATTTGATCGAGGGCACCCATGGTTTCTTCTAAAGGGGTATCAGGATCTGGACGATGGTGATAGAAAATATCTACATAATCCAGACCCATTCTTTTCAAGGACTGATCCAGACTGGCGATAAGGTATTTTCTTGAACCAAAATTACCATATGGGCCAGGCCACATATCCCAGCCTGCTTTTGTAGAAATTATAAGCTCGTCACGGTATCTTTTAAAATCCTCCCGAAATATCTTTCCGAAGTTCTTTTCGGCAGATCCATAGGGAGGACCATAATTATTGGCAAGGTCAAAATGTGTGATACCATTGTCAAACGCTGTGCGTAAAATACTTCTGGCATTCTCAAAATCATCATTATCACCGAAGTTGTGCCAGAGACCCAGAGATAACAACGGAAGTTTTATTCCGCTTTTACCACAGCGTCTGTATTGCATCTTTTCGTATCTATTTTCTGAAGCCTTATAACTATCCATAATTCCCAATCTTTAATGAAAGCGAATTTACGCAATTAAGCTTATATGAATAGTAGGGTTTTGGGACCTAAGAAGATTTTAATTTTTACTAAAAATAAGTGTTGCCGTACTCCCGTTGGCATTCTCTCCAAGAAAAAGCCTGATTTCTCTATCGGTAGCTGCAAGAACATCGTAATTGTTGGCAAGTTCGCCAAGTTTGCTGGATGAACTGAAAAATACGTGAAAGTCTACATCATCATAAGGATCAAATTCATCACCAGAATCATTACTTACTCTCCAGGTTCCAAGAACTTCATCTATGTTAGATTTAGCAGAAAGATTATTCGATTCGTCAAAACGGAATACATAATCGGCAAAATTGGCTGTATTCTCACTGCCATTTAAGGTGTATTCAGAAATTTTCCATTCACCATTTTTGGCGATAAGGTTTAATTCATTTGCTTCAGCTTCTGAAAGGCTAATATCATCCTGATCCTTATCACAGGAAATGACAAGAGTTGCAATTAGAATTACGAATACAATTTTAAATCTTTTCATAGGGCTTAAGATCTTTTTGTTGGTTTATGGGGAACGTAAAGCTAAAAAACCTATTGTATTTATTTAAGAAAAATTTAGGAATTAACATTTCAGAATTATTAGACCTTAATGCTTAAGTGGTTGTTTTATAGAATTTTAAGTTATTTTTGATTTGTTATATTTTCTATTTTAATCTTAATTATTACATAAAGAAATTGATGCTCATAGGAAATAAGGAATTTTTGGATGGAAAATTTATTTTTTTAAATAAAACGCCAATTTTTAGAAAGCTAAAATTTACTCAATGGTAATTAATGCTAATTTGTTATTTAATAATTTCCACTCCAACTTTAAAAGCTTTTAGATGCAACAGTTATAGAATATTTTCAAGTATAAAATATTTGATCTAATTCAATTTTAAATATTAATAGAAGGAATATGAGACTAGTTAATATTTCAAAATCGGGTGAAAATTATTTGATTAAGGCATCACATTATATTAAGGTTTTGGGAATTGAGATTTACTCAAAAGTGAAAACCTATAAGCTAACCAATAATGAGAAGCAATGGCAGCGTTTAGGTAGCAGTAAAAAGGTGTCTTCCAGGAAAACGGCCAAACTAAATAAATGGCTAAAAGATCATCAGAAGTTTATCGAAAAATCCTGATTTTGAAATTCAGTAAATTAGTTTATCTTTAAACGTCAAATACTGATATTCAGTATTTTCAGTTAATACTTTTCCCTACATTTTATTCCCCCGGCTGAAATATTTATTAAAAATGCAATTAATATTTATGGATTCTCAGGCGAAAAGAGAAGATCAGGTACGTGTGGTTATTTTCATAATTAGTATTATTCTGATCGTAATTATTACCATCTTGGATTAGATGGAAAAACTTTCCGTTTAATTTTATAAGAGTTTCAAAATGGCATTATTCAGTGCCAAAATAAATGGTTAAGGTTTTTAGATTAAGCGCATAAAATTTATCAATTGAGACTTTTTAAGCTAAAATTAGTATAAAGTTTTTCTAATATTTCTTTGACGGAATGAAATTCCGATAACTTTATTTTTGATTAACCAATCAAATAAAATCAAATGAGTAATAAGAAGGAAAATTTTGCACGATTTGGAATGGCAGCAAAAGGTGCTGTTTATACCCTAATTGGAGTTTTAACCGCCCTAGCGGCATTCGGGGAGGGAGGAAAACAAACCGGAAGTAAAGGAGCATTACAATATGTAGCCCAACAATCTTACGGGCAGATCTTGCTGGTTGTCTTAGGTTTAGGGCTATTAGGTTATGTATTCTGGAGGATGTATCAGGTATTTGCTAATCCTAAAGGTTTCGAAGATAATTTTAAAGGTTATGCCAAAAGAGTGGCATTCTTTATTAGTGGATTGATCTACGCAGGTTTCTCATTTTATGCCTTTAAATTGGCATTTGGAAGTAGTTCTGGTAGCTCGAAGTCTATGATGGGGTCATTAATGTCTGGATCTAATGGGGATACCATCGCTATAATTATTGGTTCTGGTATGGCTATTAAAGCTATTTACGATCTGTATAGAGCCTATTCCAATAAATTCAGAGAAGAAGTAGAGGAAGCAGGAATGGATAGGAAAGAACAAAAACTTCTTATTAATGCAGGGAAAGTTGGTCATACCGCCAGGGGTATTGTTATTGGACTAATGGCATACCTTACTTTAAGATCTGGGCTTGCCAGCGGAAACAAGATAAGCACGACCACAGATGCATTCGGTTATATTCAAAGTGAATTTGGAACTATTGCTCTTGCAATTGTAGCTTTAGGGTTTGTAGCTTATGGTGTTTATATGTTTATTAAGGCTAAGCATCCTGCAATTAGTGTGAAGAGTCTTAGATAATATTGTTATATAGTAAAATTTTAAAGTCCGGTAATTTTATTTTACCGGGCTTTTTTGTTTAGGATAATATAGGTCCTGGGATAAATTTATAGTGGAATTAACTTATTAATTTGCTGAAAATTAAAAGTTTATATCAAGAATCCTTCTTTTTAACTACCTGAAATTTAGCTAAGTATTTGTTAAATAATAGTAATACTATCATATAATACAGTAAAACTATTATTTTAGCGCGAAAATATTAAAGATGAAATATCTTCTTCAGGATATTAAAATTTCGGTAAATGATAAGATCTACATCAAAGATCCCGAATCGACTGCGCTGGGTAAGCGTATTGTTGAGCATGGGATTTTATTAATTGATGAAATAGGGTTTGAAAATTTCAATTTCAAAAAACTTGGAAAAGAAATTAAATCAAATGAAAGTTCTATTTACCGCTACTTTGAGAATAAACATAAGTTCTTAGTGTATATAACTTCCTGGTTCTGGGGTTGGAAAGAATATCAGCTAGTGTTCGCCACCAACAGTATTTCAAACACCCAGGATAAACTTTACAAAGCCATTGAGGTTATTACCAAACCTGTGGAAAAAGATGACCAGTTTGGGCACATTAATGAAATTTCTCTTAGCAATATTATTATCAATGAATCATCTAAATCTTTTCTGACCAAGGAAGTAGATGAAGAGAATGAGGATGGATATTTTATGATCTATAAGCGTCTTGTAAAGCGACTTGCTGAGATGATTTCTGATGTGAATAGTGACTATCCATATCCGTCTAGCCTGGCCAGTACAATTATTGAAGGAACACTTCATCAGCACTTTTTGAGGGACCATTTTAGGTCACTTACAGAATGTAATGATAAAATAACACCATCAGATTATTTCAAGCATATGGTTGAAAGCATTTTAAAAATTAAGAAATGAAGGAAAAAACACTCTCTCCCTGGAAACGTTTTCTCGGTCTATTGAAGCTGGAGAAGCAGGATATTCTTCAGATTCTCTATTACGCACTATTTTCAGGTTTAGTAAGCTTGTCGGTACCGCTGGGGATTCAGGCTATCGTAAACCTGATACAGGGTGCAAGGATCTCAACTTCCTGGGTAGTATTAGTAGTTCTGGTAACCCTTGGTGTTGCATTTGTAGGTGTCCTTCAGTTGATGCAGATCAGAATTCTGGAAAATATTCAGCAGAAACTATTTACGCGGGCTTCATTTGAATTCATATATAGATTTCCGAAAATAAAAATGGAAGAGCTTAAGAATTTCTATCCGCCTGAACTGGCAAATAGGTTTTTTGATGTTCTTACTATTCAAAAAGGATTAACTAAGGTATTACTGGATTTTCCTGCAGCATTGACCCAGGTGGTTTTCGGAATAATCCTGCTTTCCCTTTACCACCCATTCTTTATTATTTATGGATTATTGCTGTTGACGCTTATTTATATTGTTTTTAAGATCACGGCAAAGAAAGGTCTTGATACAAGTATCGTAGAATCTAAATTTAAATATAAGATCGCCCATTGGATACAGGAAGTGGCGCGAACCCTTGTTAGTTTCAAAGTTTCAGGAAAAACTAATCATGCCATCTCCCGTAATGACAAAATGGTGAGCGATTACCTTGATGCAAGGGAAAGCCATTTTCAGATCCTGAAACAACAGTTTATTCAAATGATTGGATTCAAGGTTCTGGTGACAGCGGGATTATTGATAATAGGGGGGATACTTGTACTTAATCAGCAAATGAATATCGGGCAGTTTGTAGCTGCTGAAATTATCATCCTTTTAATCATTGGATCTGTAGAGAAGATGATCCTTGGTCTTGAATCTTTTTATGATGTTCTAACTTCTCTGGAAAAAATGGGAGAAGTAGTGGATAAGGAGCTTGAAGACCAGGATGGGGATCAGCCGTTCTTAGATCAGCAACCTTTACATATTGAACTGGATAATGTTTTTTATCAGGGTTTCAATGGTAAGAATATTATTAATGGGATAGACCTTAATATAGCCCCGGGAGACAGGATTTTGCTAAGAGGAAAGAACGGAGCCGGTAAATCTACTCTTTTAAGGTTGATCGCAGGGCTAATCCAGCCAACAGGAGGGGAGATCTATATTAATGACCTATCTATAAAAAGTTTAAAACTCAATCATTACCGGGCTCTTTTAGGTCAGTCTTTATCTGAAGAATCTCCATTCGAGGGAACTTTGCTGGATAATATCACTTTTGGAGATAATAGTATTCCGCAGCATGATATTCGCTGGGCCATAGAAAAAACAGGTCTTGGTGACTTTGTAAAACTACAACCAAAAGGTTTGAATACTATAATTCATCCTGAAGGAATGCAAATTCCATATTCGGTTAGTCGTAAGATCATACTTGCCAGAAGTATCGTTAGGAAACCATCACTATTGATCTTGAATGATCCATTAGATCAACTTGACCCCGAGGAAGAAAATAAAATCCTTGAGTTCATTTTCAGTAAGGATAACCCATGGGCGGTGATCGTTAGTAGCAAGGATGATAAATGGGAAAAATATTGTAACAGGATCCTGAATATTGAACAGGGAAAATTACTAACTCAATCTTAGGAAGATGCTGAATATTACAAAAAATAGTTTACACGAAAAGGTAGATATCAGGCAGTTTGAGGCTGGTAAAAAAGTACTGCGAAGTTCTCATCATAAGTACTTTAACCGTTTCCTTAAATATTTTGCTGTGTTTTTGGTGATCGTGCTTTTCTTACCCTGGACCCAAACCGTGTCTGGAACAGGATCTGTAACTACACTTACGCCAGAACAGCGTCCACAAACAATTCAGTCTCCCATCCCGGGACGAATTGAGAAATGGTTTGTAAACGAAGGCGATTTTGTAGAAAAAGGAGATACGATCCTTCATATTTCTGAGGTGAAAAATGAATATTTTGATCCTCAGCTCGCCAAGCGAACAGGGGACCAGGTAAATTCCAAGAAAAGATCTTTAGATTCTTATGAAACAAAGATTAGTTCTCTTGGAGATCAGATCCAGGCTTTACAAGAGGAACAGAAATTAAAACTCGAGCAGGCTCAGAATAAATTGCAGCAAAGTGTTTTAAAGATGCGCAGTGACAGTATAGATCTGGAAGCGTTTAAAACGAATCTACAAATTGCCGAGAGACAATTTGATCGATATGAGAAATTAAATGAAGAAGGACTTAAGTCTTTAACCGATCTCGAAGGGAAAAGATTAAAACTTCAGGAAGCACAGGCTAAACAAATATCTCAGGAAAATAAACTCATAAATAGCCGTAATGATATTATCAATGCCAGGCTTGAGTTAAACCGGATCAATGCTGAATATAGCGAAAAGATTTCCAAGACAAGAAGTGACCGTGCTACCGCTGAAAGTGATCTTTTTCAGACAGAGGCAGATGTTTCGAAACTGGAAAGTTCATATACCAATTATCAAATGAGGAATGATCTGTACTATATAAAAGCTCCACAGTCGGGATATATCAATAAAGCCATCAAATCCGGGCTAGGGGAAACTTTTAAAGAAGGTGATGCCCTGGTAGGTATTATGCCTTCAGATTATGACCTCGCCGTAGAAACCTTCGTAGATCCTATAGACCTTCCTTTGTTACATATTGGAGAAGATGTGAGAATACGTTTTGACGGATGGCCTGCCATCGTTTTTAGCGGGTGGCCAAATGTATCCTATGGTACTTACGGAGCGAGGATCGTTGCCATAGAGAATTTTATAAGTCCAAATGGAAAATACCGGGTTCTTTTGGCTCAATCTGAAGATGATCATTCATGGCCCGAAGCAATCAGGGTAGGATCTGGTGCTAACACTCTGGCCTTGCTTGAGGATGTACCTATCTGGTACGAGATATGGCGTCAATTAAATGGATTTCCACCAAACTACTATAAACCGGGAGATAACGTTAAAGCTGAAAAATGAATAGATTCCTGATCATATTTATTTGTTTCCTGTTTTCATTAACAGGAATCGCACAGACTGAGGATAGCCTTTCTCTTGGCTATACTGAGTATATGGCCATGGTTAAAAAGTATCATCCCCTGGTCAAGCAGGCGAATCTTTTTCTGGAAGAAGGTGAGATCAAATTATTGAAAGCCCGAGGAAGTTTCGATCCTAAACTGGAAGCAGACTATAACACCAAAAACTATAAAAGTGTAGACTACTATAGTAATTTTAGTTCTGCTTTTAAGATTCCTACCTGGTATGGTTTGGAGTTCAACGCAAAATTTGAGGATAATACAGGAGTCTATTTAAATCCGCAAAACACGGTTCCGGAGGATGGACTATATTCGGCTGGGGTAGCTCTAAATATAAGCGATGGAATCTTTATGAGCGAGCGTATGGCTTCTCTTAAGAAAGCTAAGCTCTATAGAGACCAGTCGAGATTTAAGCAACAGCTGGAAGTGACCGAGGTTCTTTACAAGGCTTCACTGGCTTATTTCGAATGGTACGCGGCATATCAGCAATATCTTTTATATCAAAACTTTTTGGAGAATGCAGATATCAGGTTTGAAGGAGTTGTAGATGAATATCGCGCTGGAGATAAACCTGCCATAGATACGCTTGAGGCCGGGATAAGTATTCAGAACAGGAAGTTGAGCCTGGAGCAAAGCCAAATGGAATTAAGGAATGCCACGCTTCAGTTATCTAATTATATCTGGGCTGAAGGAAATATTCCGCTGGAATTAACCTCTGAAGTAAAACCGGGGATGGCGGTAGTAGATCAGGTGTCAGAGACTTTGCAGGTAGATGAGTTCATTCTGGATCCCAACCTGGAAGAGCATCCAAAGATCCAGTTTCTTTCTACGGAAATTGATATGCTTGAAATTGAGAAAAGATACCGGGCCAACAAATTACTCCCAGATCTGGATCTTGAATATAATTTCCTTACCAATGTACCCGATGAAATTAATAGCCTTAATAATCGGGATTATAAATTCGGACTGAAGTTTAGCTTTCCAATATTTCTTAGAAAGGAAAGAGGAGACCTTAAACTGGCGAAACTGGAACTTGAAAATGCTGAATTAAACCTGGTAAATAATAGGCTAAAATTGGAGAACGATCTTAAAGCTCTACAAAACCAGATTTTCGCCTTAAGGGAACAAATGGAAATGATGCAACAGCTCGTTGAAGATTATTCTAAAATGGTGGTAGCAGAAGAACGAAAATTTGAACTTGGAGAGAGCTCCCTTTTTCTCATCAACTCCAGAGAAAGTCAGCTTATTTCAGTGAAATTGAAGGAAATTGACATGACCCGAAAGCTCCTAAAGAGTAAGGCAGAGTTATACCGCACTTTAGCGGGAAGTATAGATATGTAATTTCCATTTCACTTCCAAAATTGACTTTTTCCATTTGATTTTTCTGGTTTGTCTCAGGAAGAGTCTGGCGAATATTTCTAATATATGGATACTCCGTTCTCATTTTAATTTTTAGACTGATAAAATCGACTTCGCATTATTTTCAGTTATAGTATTAAATTTTTGATTTTTCTGTAACTTTCTCCAGTTTTTGAGTCTACTAAAGTAGATAAATCTTTAATCTATACTATAAATCTTATTCTTATGAGAAAAATGTTTATGTTGTTTTTCCTGTTCGGCGGAATACTTACCGGCCTTGCTCAGGAGAAAGAACAGCAAAAAGAAAAGGCTGGATTTCATGTTCCGGTAGAATATTACAAATTAGACAATGGTCTTAAAGTGATCCTGTCCCAGGATAAATCTTCACCAACTGTCGTTGTAGCGACCTACTACAATATTGGGTTTAGAATTGAGCCAAGAGACAGAACCGGTTTCGCGCATTTATTTGAACACATGATGTTCCAGGGATCTAAAAATCTGGGAAAAATGGAGTTTATAAAACTCGTACAGGAAAACGGAGGAGTTCTTAATGGCTCCACTCGTTTCGATTTCACAAATTATTATGAGATCGTTCCTGCCAATAAGCTGGAGACTATGCTTTGGGCAGAGGCAGATCGTATGAAAGGATTGGATATTACCCAGGAAAATCTTACCAATCAGCAGGGGGTAGTGAAAAATGAGGTAAAAGTTAACGTACTTAATCAGCCGTATGGTGGATTTCCATGGTTAGATATGCCTCAATATGCCAATACCAACTGGTATAATGCGCATAATTTTTACGGAGATCTTAAAGATCTTGACGCTGCAAATCTTGAAGATGTGGAGAATTTCTTTGATACGTATTATTCTCCAAATAATGCCGCAATTTCCATTGTTGGAGATTTCGAAATAGACCAGGCTAAAGAATGGATCGAGCAATACTTTGGAGGAATTCAAAGTGCTAATGTTCCACCAATTCCAGATATTTCAGAACCAAAGCAAACTAAAGAAAAAGATTTCGTTAAGAATGATTCACTTGCGAACAAACCGGCTATAGCAATTGCTTATAATATGCCTAAGCGTAATTCAACTGAATATTATGCGATGGGATTGCTGGATCAGATCTTAATTCAGGGTGATAATGCATTGCTGCAGAAAAAGATCGTGGATGAATTAGGCTATGCATCCTATGTAAGTGGTGGTATAAATTACCTTGGAAATATGTTCAATTACAATGGGCCAATGCACATGATGTTCAATTTCACCTACGACAATGAGACTTCTAAAGAACAGGCGGTTGCGGCAGTAGACGAAGTTATAGCAAAGTTAGATAATGGAATTACTCAGGAGATGTTGGATAATGCCCTGGTTAAAATGCGTTCACAGCTATATGATGATCTGGGAAGTTCATTTGGTTTAGGTCGTGCAGATCTACTTGCAAGTTTTGCTTTGTTTGATGATAACCCATCAAGGATCAATGACCTGGAAGCAGAATTCAAAAAGATCACCCCTGAAATCATGAACAGGACTGCTGAAGAATATTTACGTAAATCTAACAGAACTATTTTAACAGTAAATCCATTACTGGCAAATAATGAAAATAAGAATCAATGAAAACTATACTAAATATATTTATAATAGCGCTGTTAGTTGCAATTCCTGCAAATGCGCAAAAGCAAACTCCACCAAAAGGAGGGGAGCCAAAAGGCTTTACTCTTCCTGAAAAAGAGGTGGTGAAATTTGATAATGGTCTTGAACTGGTTATGGTCCCATATGGAAGTATTCCTAAGGCTACTATTAATATTACCATTAAAACAGGGAATATTAATGAAAAGGAAGACCAGATCTGGGTTTCAGATCTTCTGGCAGATCTAATGGAGGAAGGTACGACCTCAGATTATTCTGTTAAAGATAGATTAGCTGGTATGGGAGGAAACCTAAACGTAGGTGTTGGTACTCATACAACCACTTTAAACACCAATGTTCTTGCTGAATTTGCTCCTGAAGCCTACAAGGTTTTAAGTGATATTCTGGTAAACCCGAAATTACCTGAAAGTGAACTTGATCGGCTAAAAAATAACATGAAGCGTAATATTACTGTTTCCCTTTCCAGACCTGGATCTCAGGCCAGGAAAGAATTTTTTGCTGAATTATATCCAGATCATCCATACGGTAGATTGTATCCAACAACCGAATTGGTGGACTCATATTCATTAAACGATGTAAAGGCATTCTATGAAGAGAATTTTGGAGCAAAAAGAACTACGGTTTATGTAGTAGGAACATTTGATGCCAAAAAAGTACAGGAGATGGTAAAGCAGCAACTTGGTTCGTGGCGTGAAGGTAAGGATAGCAATTATCCTTTGGCTGAGACTAATTCAGATCCTTCTGTAAAGATCATTGATCGTCCCGGAGCACCTCAATCTACAATTTATTATGGTCTCCCTGTGGCGTCGCCAAATAGCGAGGATTACATAGCACTTGACGTTATGAATTCTATACTAGGAGGATCTTTTGGTTCTAGAATCACAAGTAATATTCGTGAGGATAAAGGTTACACTTATTCTCCTAGCAGCTCTTTATATTCAAATTATAAAACTGGTATTTGGTATGAAAGTGCAGATGTTACTACAGAGTTTACTGGAGCCTCTTTAGATGAGATCAAAAAAGAGATCGTTCGCCTTCAGAATGAAGCTCCAAGTAAAGAAGAACTTAAAGGAATCCAGAATTATGAGTCTGGTATCTACGTACTCCAAAATTCTACTCCCGGAGGAATTATTAATCAGTTGAATTTTCTGGATGTTCATGAATTACCAGAATCTTTCCTGGTAGATAAAGTGAAGAATATCAACGCGGTTACTCCCGATCAGATCCAGGAGATGGCTCAGAAGTATATTCAGCCAGAGAAGATGACTCTTATTGTGGTTGGTGACAAGGAAAAGATCAATGATCAGATCCAGGAAACCATGGAAATTTCGAAGCCCACAAAAAATTAAGTAAATACCAAATATGATCAAAGCCCGGAACATTCCGGGCTTTTTTATTTAATAGAATATTAGAACAGGAAGTTGCGTCTAAATCAAACTGCTACTATTTTCCTGGAACTAGTAATTTATTAAATGTTGGAAATAAAAAAGCCCCGTAAAAACAGGGCTTCCGAGGGGTTTTTGTCGGGGTGGCAGGATAATTTATTTTCATTCAAACGCCCTGTCCACAATACTTTC
>CBDTXN010000081.1:0-13134 GCA_965364455.1 uncultured Flavobacteriaceae bacterium | reverse complement strand
TATTCTCTATATTAACAAGGTCTGTAAGTTTTACTCCTTTGGTATCCTCTAAACGAAAGGTCTTTTTAAACGCATCGTTCATTTCAATAATATTGTTTTGCTGAAGGAGAACAATTGGCTGGGCCATGAGGTTAAATAGTCCCATAAAGCATTCATGCCAGTAATTACATTTAGTATTACTTTTCACCTTTAATAACCTTGTGGCGATATGATTAAAATCCATATCCTCATCCAGGTAATCATCTATTATTGCTTTATACCTTTTCTTTAATAGAGATAGATCTTTCTTATTGCCGTAAACGGCCAGAAAACTTTTGTTCAGAAAATGAGTTGATTTGAAATTTTTTAGATTTCTGAAATCGGAAGACTTATTATAAGATGTCTTATCGAAAATAATACTATCTGGTAATAAATTCAGTGCAGTATTATAAGCTACATGAATTGATTGTTCTGAAGTGATCTCAAAATCGACACTTACTTTTTGAATTAGAGTATCGATAAACAATTGGTTCCTGCTAACAATTAGGAGTTGTCTTTTTTCCATCATCAATCTGCGTTAGAAATTCAAATTTTTTAAATTAAATGCAGGGGCTTGCCTTATAACATTAAAGGACAAAAAAATTGTAAAAGAGAGATTTGGGAAAAAGATTTCGGATTCTCAAATATAGGTGATTCCACCTATTTTCGGTAAAAAAACAAGTAATATTATCCTGACATTCAGTATGTTAAAAGAAAGTTTAATTGCTCATTTTAAGACTTTAAAGTCTCCTGGTTTTTAATCAACATTCAACTCCTCCCTTTAGATCTTTACTTATTTTTAAAATAGATTCCAAAATTTACAGCAACCTTAACATCAGTACCTTGCTATAAGCTTTTTAAATATTAATACAATAAGTAACTTTGCCACCTTGAAAAATTTTATGGCAAAAACTGAGGAAAGAATTGAAGTTTTAGGCGCCCGCGTCCACAACCTTAAAAACATTGATGTAAATATACCCAGAGAAAAGCTTGTCGTTATTACAGGCCTTTCAGGTTCGGGCAAATCATCCTTAGCTTTCGATACCATTTATGCGGAAGGTCAAAGAAGATATATTGAAACTTTCTCTGCCTATGCCAGGCAGTTCTTAGGCAGTCTTGAAAGACCAGACGTAGATAAAATTGAAGGTCTGTCTCCGGTAATTGCTATTGAACAAAAAACAACCAGTAAGAATCCCAGAAGTACGGTTGGTACGATCACCGAAATTTATGATTTCCTGCGACTGCTTTTTGCAAGAGCCGGAGAAGCTTATAGCTACAACACCGGTGAAAAAATGGTTAGCTATACAGATTCACAAATTAAAGATCTTATCCTCGAGGATTTTAATGGGAAGAAGGTTAGTATTCTTGCTCCCGTTGTTAGGAGCCGGAAAGGACATTACCGGGAATTATTTGAGCAAATTGCCAAGCAGGGATTTATTAAGGTGAGGACAGATGAAGAGGTCGTAGATATCGAGAAGGGAATGAAGCTGGACAGGTATAAAACGCATGATATTGAGATCGTAATAGACCGCCTAAAAATAGAAGAGAAACCAGATTCAGATAAAAGACTTGAGGAGAGTATCAAAACGGCTATGTACCATGGTGATGATACCTTAATGATATTGGATCAGGAGACAGGCTCGATCAGATATTTCAGTAGAAACCTGATGTGTCCTACAACCGGGATAAGTTATCCAAATCCTGAGCCTAACAGTTTTTCTTTTAATTCACCTAAAGGTGCCTGTCCCAATTGTAATGGTATTGGAACACTTTATCAGGTAAACATTAACAAGATAATTCCAGACACATCAAAATCAATAAAAAATGGAGCTCTGGCGCCCCACGGTCCGCAAAAGAAGAACTGGGTTTTCTCCCAACTTGAACTTATTGCAGAACGATTTGAATTCAATCTAACCGATCCTATCAATAAAATTCCTGAAGAAGCATTAAACATGATCCTGCACGGGGGAAAAGAAAAATTTTCCCGGGAATCAAAAGCACTCGGAATCACCCGTGATTATAAGATAGATTTTGAAGGGGTCGCTAATTTTATAGAAACTACCTATAGAAATAACGATTCTTCTTCTCTAAGAAGATGGTCTAAGGAATATATGGACAAAGTTGTTTGTCCTAAGTGTGAAGGCTCAAGGCTGAAAAAGGAGGCACTTTATTTTAAGATACACGATAAGAATATCGCTGAACTGGCACATCTGGACATTACAGATCTTTTTAACTGGTTCGATGGTATTGAAAAACAACTTACCAAAAAGCAATTACAGATAGCTGAAGAGGTAATTAAGGAAATCAGGACCAGGCTTCAATTTCTACTGGATGTGGGATTGACCTACCTTAACCTTAACCGGGGTTCTAAATCCCTGTCTGGTGGAGAAGCTCAAAGAATAAGGCTGGCCACCCAAATAGGATCTCAATTGGTAGGAGTCCTGTACATTTTGGATGAACCAAGTATTGGTTTGCATCAAAGAGATAATGAAAAACTTATCAATTCATTGGAATCTCTGCGTGATATTGGAAATACGGTTATCGTGGTTGAACATGATAAGGATATGATCGAACGAGCTGATCACGTTATTGATATAGGCCCAAGGGCTGGAAAACATGGTGGAGAGATCATTAGTGAAGGTACACCGGCCGAGCTGATGGAACATGATACCCTCACCGCAGATTATTTAAGTGGAAAAAAAGAGATCCCAGTTCCTAAAGAAAGAAGAAAAGGTAACGGCAAGAAAATAGAGCTGAAGGGTGCAACGGGAAACAACTTGAAAAATGTGAATATTACTATTCCATTAGGCAAAATGATAGCCGTAACCGGTGTTTCAGGAAGTGGGAAGTCTACTCTTATCAATGAGACCCTCTACCCTATTATGAATGCTCATTATTTTAATGGAGTAAAAAAACCTAAACCCTATAAGAGTGTTAAGGGTCTTGATCATATAGATAAAGTAATTGATATTAACCAAAGTCCAATTGGAAGGACTCCCAGATCTAACCCTGCCACCTATACCGGTGTTTTTTCAGAAATAAGAAGCCTGTTTGCTAAGACTCCTGAAGCTTTGATAAGAGGATATAAGCCAGGAAGATTTAGCTTTAACGTAAAAGGTGGAAGATGTGAAACCTGTAAAGGTGGTGGTTTAAGAGTGATCGAAATGAACTTTCTACCAGATGTTTATGTGGAGTGTGAGACTTGCCAGGGAAAAAGATTCAATCGCGAAACCCTTGAAATAAGGTATAAAGGAAAGTCTATTGCAGATATTCTTGAAATGACCATAGATGAAGCTACGCCTTTCTTCGAAAATATCCCGAAGATCTATAGAAAATTAAAAACTATTCAGGACGTTGGTCTGGGCTATATAAGTCTGGGTCAGCAATCTACAACCCTGTCCGGTGGTGAGGCACAAAGAATTAAACTTGCTACCGAGCTTTCCAAGCGTGATACTGGAAATACTTTCTATATATTAGACGAGCCAACAACAGGGCTGCATTTTGAAGACATCAGGGTTTTAATGGATGTTTTAAACACTCTGACGAACAAAGGAAATACTGTACTTATTATCGAACATAATATGGACGTGATTAAAATGGCAGACCATATTATTGATATTGGATATGAAGGTGGAAAAGGTGGCGGAAAAGTAGTGGCTACCGGTACGCCAGAAGAGATTATTAAAAAGAAGAAAAGTTATACTGCAAAATTCCTTAAAAAGGAATTACACTAATCAAGTAATATGAAAACACATAATAAGAATAAAGCCTGGAATGAGATTAAGACTAATGATTCCTGGGCTATTTTTAAGATCATGGGGGAATTTGTAAGTGGTTATGAGAAACTTAGCCAGATAGGTCCCTGTGTTTCAATATTTGGTTCAGCCAGGACCAAACCGGATATGAAATATTATCAACTGGCAGAAAAAGTTGCTAAAAAGATCGTAGACCATGGGTATGGTGTAATTACCGGTGGTGGCCCAGGGATCATGGAAGCTGGGAATAAAGGTGCCCATCTTGCTGGAGGAACTTCAGTAGGATTGAATATTGAACTTCCATTTGAGCAACATGACAATCCCTATATAGACAATGATAAAAGCCTTGATTTTGATTACTTTTTCGTGAGGAAGGTAATGTTCGTAAAATACTCTCAGGGTTTTGTGGTAATGCCTGGAGGATTTGGGACACTCGATGAATTATTTGAAGCAATCACCTTAATACAGACCCATAAAATAGATAAATTCCCCATCATTCTTGTTGGTAGAGAATTCTGGAGCGGTCTCGTAGATTGGATAAAGTCTACCTTATTAGACAGTTTTCAGAATATTAGTGCGGCAGATATAGACCTTGTTCAGGTTGTTGACACTGAAGATGAGGTTATTGAGATTCTGGATCAGTTCTACGGTGAGTATAATCTTAGTCCTAATTTCTAGTGAGAGGCCTGTTGAAGGTTTCAAAGATTGATTATATTTAACGTCGTTGCTTTTCAGTTCTAAATCTATACTAATTGAAACACCTTCAGTTTTACCTGATACTTTTTTTTATTTCGGGATGTCTTTCTGCTCAGAATGTCATCGATGTGAAGGCGCGTCTTAACGACAGCACCCACACAATTGGAATAAATCAAAATATCAAATTCGTAAATACTGAAAACAGGGAGTTAACCAGTATATATCTGAATGACTGGAATAATGCTTTTAGTAGTAAATCTTCTGCATTAGCATTAAGGTTTGCTGAAGACTATGCCAGACGGTTTCATTTTGCTAAAGATGAAGAACGAGGCTACACTTTTATTAATTCAATTAAAAATAATAGCGGAACAGATCTTATTTGGGACAGGCCCGGTGGAGTTGTAGACCTTGTAAGAATAATACTTGAAGAACCTTTACAACCAGGCGAATCTATAAATTTAGACCTGGATTACGACCTGAGGATCCCTGATGATAAATTCACCAGATATGGCAGGGATGATCTTGGAAATTATAAATTAAGATACTGGTATCTGGTCCCTGCCCCATTGGATAATGGTTGGAAATTGTATAGCCATAAAGATCTTGGTCTACAGTATGTAGAACCTTACGAGATTAATATTTCTTTTGATGTTCCTACCGAATATTATGCTGCTTCAGGATTAGATCTTCTTCAAACCCAAACAAGACAGGGCTTTAAAACAATCGATTTTAAAGGAGACAACAGGGTTGACAGTAAATTATATCTTACGAAATCATACATTTTTGAATCTATAAATGCCAACTCCAACCAGGTAATAACAGATATTGAAGATGAAGACATTCAGTTAGACATTAAAAATACCCTTCTGGACCGAACTGTTGGTTTTCTGGACGATCGTTTAGGAAAATACCCACATGACAATATCTTTGTTACCCAGGAGGATTACCTGAACAGTCCCATTTATGGTCTTAACCAGTTACCAAGCTTTATCAGGCCATTTCCTGATGGTTTTCAATATGACATTAAGCTTTTTAAGACCATCACTACCAATTACCTTAAGAATACTGTTTTCATTGACCCCAGGAAAGAGAAGTGGGTCACCGATGCGATTATGGTTTCCCTAATGATGGATTATGTGGATACCTTTTATCCAAATATGAAACTTATAGGGAATTTGAGTAATATCATTGGTCTTCGATGGTTTCATGCTGCCGATCTGGAATTCAACGACCAATACCAGTTCCTATATATGAATATGGCGAGATTGAATTTAGACCAGCCACTTACTACGAGTCAGGATTCCTTAGTTAAATTCAATAAAAACATTGCCAATGCATACAAAGCGGGTGCAGGCATAAAATATCTCGAAGATTTTCTTGGGGATGAATCTGTAAAAAAATCTATTTCTGAATTTTATTCTGAATATAAACTTAAGAGGGTTACAGATGAAAATTTTATGGAAGTACTTCAAAAAAATGCGAGTAAAGATATCTCCTGGTTTTTTGAAGATTATGTGAATTCTAATAACAAAATAGATTTCAAGATCAAGGATCTTGAAAAAGGTGAAGATTCACTAAAAGTGACCATTCAGAATTTGCGGGATAATTCGATGCCGGTAAGCCTTTACGGAATTAAGGACAAAAAAGTTGTATACAAAACATGGGTTGAGAATGTTCAGGATACAGTAAGTGTGACTATTCCTAAAAAAGACATTAAAAGACTTGCTTTAAATTACAATCAGGAAATACCCGAGTTTAACCAACGTAATAATTATAAGGGAGTCACCAAACTTTTAGATAAACCTATCCAGTTCAGGTTGCTACAGGATGTTGAGGATCCAAGGTATCACCAGATCTTTTTCATGCCCGAGTTTGAATACAACTTATATGATGGTGTTTCCATTGGGCCCAAACTCTATAATAAAACCATCTTAAACCGAACTTTTAACTTTGCGATTTCACCAAAATATGGTTTTACCAGTGAGACCGTGGTTGGGTCTGCTTCCATTTATAATTCGCACCAATTTGTAAATAAGAAATTATATAATATTTATTATGGAATTGGCGGTTCCAGGTTCTCATACGGCTATGATCTTTTCTACGAAAAATTCAGTCCATTTCTGGTCTTTTCATTCAGGAATACATATTTAAGGAGTAATGAGCGACAGAATTTAGTGATTAGAAATGTTAATGTACAGCGGGATCAAAACCCCGAAAATCCTCTGCTGGAACCAGATTATAATGTTTTTAATGTAAAGTATGGATACAGCAATCCTAATTTTCTAAAGCATCTAACCGCCTCTTTCGATTACCAGCTTTCAGACAAGTTCAGCAAAGTGTCTGTGACTGCTGAATATCGTAAGCTGTTTAAAAATAACCGGCAGATAAACGTTAGGTTTTTCGCAGGGACATTTCTTTATAATGATTCCAGTTCAAATGATTATTTCAGTTTTGCACTGGACCGGCCTACAGATTACCTATTTGATTACAAGTATTATGGTCGTAGCCAGGGAAGCGGTTTATTCAGCCAGCAAATTATAGTTGCTGAAGGTGGATTTAAATCTCAATTGCAGCCGGAATTCGCCAATCAGTGGTTAACTTCATTAAATGCCAGCACCAATATCTGGAACTGGATCTATGCATATGGTGACGTGGGGGTTGTAAAAAATAGAGATGAAAGTGCAAAAGTGTTGTTCGATTCGGGAGTCAGGATAAGCCTGGTTCAGGATTATTTTGAACTCTTTTTCCCTGTATACTCAAGCCTTGGATGGGAATTAGACGATCCAAATTATGATCAAAAAATAAGATTTATAGTTGCTCTGGATCTAAATACGCTAATAAGGCTTTTTACCAGACGGTGGTATTAACACATAAAACCGTATTATTAAAATATCCACAATTCAATTTCGATATTATCAACAATTTCGCATTACTAAAGAGTTTATTTCTGAAAAAAATAATATTTAAAGGTTAAAATTACATTATTATCAGTTTTTGCTCAAAAATTTGAATTGTATTTAATCATACTTTTCGCTACATTTGTTACCATTCAAAAACATGTTCATGCAAAGCGAAACACAAACTGAAAATTCAATTTCATTTGATGAATTCAAGTCTCAAGTACTTGAAGATTACAGAACTGCAGTAACAAGCAGGGAGTGCAGTCTTTTAGGACGTAGAGAAGTGCTTACAGGGAAAGCGAAGTTCGGAATATTTGGTGATGGAAAGGAAGTACCACAGTTAGCAATGGCCAAAGCCTTTAAAAATGGAGACTTTAGGTCTGGATATTACAGAGACCAGACTTTTATGATGGCTATCAATGAACTAACCCCTAAACAATTTTTTGCTGGCCTTTACGCCGATACTAATATTGAAAATGAACCAATGTCTGCAGGACGCCAGATGGGTGGTCACTTTATGACTCACAGCCTGGACGAAAACGGAGAATGGAAAAATCTTATGGAGCAGAAAAACTCCAGTTCAGACATTTCTCCTACTGCCGGACAAATGCCTCGCTTGCTGGGGCTGGCTCAGGCTTCAAAAATTTATAGAAATGTTGACGGTATAGAGGCTGAAAAGTTTTCAGATAAAGGTAACGAAGTTGCCTGGGGAACTATTGGTAATGCAAGTACCAGTGAAGGCCATTTTTGGGAAACCGTAAATGCTGCAGGAGTACTGCAGGTTCCTATGGTTATAAATGTTTGGGACGATGATTACGGTATATCTGTACATGCCAGACATCAAACTACAAAGGAAAATATATCGGAGATCCTGAAAGGGTTTCAAAGAGATGAAGAGAATAAAGGTTATGAGATCCTGGTTGTAGAAGGTTGGGATTATCCAAAACTTGTAGATATCTATGAAAAAGCTTCAGCAATTGCCCGAAAAGAGCATTGCCCTGTTCTTATTCATGTTATTGAATTAACTCAACCGCAAGGACATTCAACTTCCGGTTCTCATGAAAGATATAAATCTGAGGAAAGATTAAAGTGGGAAAAAGAGAATGACTGTAACCTGAAATTCAGGGATTGGATGATCGAGAATGATTTTGCAACAGCAGATCAACTCGATGAACTGGAAAAGGAAATTAAAAGGGAAGTTAGAAAGGCTAAACATGACGCCTGGACTTCCTACCTTGAACCAACCCTTGCAAAGCAAAAAGAACTGGTTAAATTATTAGATGCTGCTGCTAAATCCAGTTCTAATGCAACCTTTATTAATTCCATTAAAAAGGAAATTGCAAATATTAAGGAACCACTGAAAAAGGATCTTGTTTCAGCAGGAAGAAAATGTCTTCGATACCTTATTGGTGAGGAAAACTCAGAAAAGAATGCCCTTATCAACTGGTTAAATGAATTTGCTGAACAGGCACACGAAGATTACGCTGCATACTTATATAAAGAGGAAGATACCCAGGTTGAAATATTACCTGAGTATGATGAAGAACCTGAAGAAGTAGATGCCAGAATCATCCTAAGGGATAATTTTGATGCAATTTTTGGTAGCAGGCCAGATACACTGATCTTTGGTGAAGATTCAGGTGAAATTGGAGATGTAAATCAGGGGCTTGAAGGTCTTCAGAAAAAGTATGGCGAATTTAGAGTTTCCGATGCAGGAATCAGGGAAGCAACAATTCTTGGTCAGGGAATCGGGATGGCAATGCGTGGTTTAAGACCTATCGCAGAGATACAGTACCTGGATTATGTAATGTATTGCCTGCAGGGTCTAAGTGATGATCTTGCTACCGTACACTACAGAACTAAAGGGAAGCAAAAGGCACCATTAATCGTTAGAACCAGAGGGCATCGTTTAGAAGGAATCTGGCACAGTGGTTCTCAAATGGGAGGATTTTTGAATCTGCTTAGAGGGATGTATGTACTTGTTCCAAGAAACATGACCAAGGCGGCAGGATTCTATAATACTTTATTAGACCTGGATACTCCAGCTCTCGTGATCGAATGTTTAAATGGTTACCGCCTAAAAGAAAACTTACCTAAGAACTTAGGAGAATTTAAAACACCTATAGGGGTTACTGAAACTGTACGTGAAGGAGAAGATATAACTCTAGTCTCTTACGGTTCAACCTTGAGAATTGTAGAGGATGTCGCCAAAGAACTACAGGAAGTAGATATCAATGCCGAGGTTATAGATGTACAATCACTATTACCATTTGATCTTAATCATGATATTGTTAAGAGTGTAGAGAAAACTAACAGGCTTTTGGTTATCGATGAAGATGTCCCTGGTGGAGCTTCTGCCTATATCCTTCAAAAAATACTTGATGAGCAAAACGCTTACAGGTATTTGGATAGCAAGCCTCAAACTCTTACGGCCAAGGAACACAGGCCGGCTTACGGGACTGATGGTGATTATTTCTCGAAACCATCTGCTGAAGATATTTTCGAAAAGATTTATTCCATCATGCATGAATCAAATCCAGGAAAGTACCCAAAATTGAGATAATTAATAATTTGTTAGAATATAAAAAAAGCCATGATTTGAATCATGGCTTTTTTTTTTGATATCTGTTGCTCTAATCTTTTTTATAGTATAGATCTGGACCACCACATTGGCTCACATTATTTTTTAATATTTCTTCATCCTCCTCTATAAGGTACAAGTTTTCACTTCTCCCAAAACAACCTGATATCAAATCGATATCCTCTACCTGGTAATCGCCTTCGTATTCTATACTGAATTCGTGGGTATTAATTTCTGTTTCGTAAACTTTAAAGTCACCCTGAATTCTCAATGTGTCGTTACCTTTTATTCTCAATTTTAAGACAGTCTTTTCCTCATTAAAAGTATAGGTGTCCTTGAAGGGCATTTCTTCACCTTCACTGTTGCAGGTTTCAGCACCAGCGCAGGTCATTTTATATAGTTTCCAGGTTTGCGGAAGATCTACCTCTACTTCTACCCTTTCGGTTTCACCCTCATCCTCTCCGCCTTCATCATTTTGAGAATCATCGGCTAATTCCGGAGTAGTATCATCCTTCTTGTTTATAATAACTTCTTCTTCTATAATTTCTTCGGAATCACCTGAACAGGAAATAACCGATACAAGAATTAGAAGCAGGGCAAATAGTTTTTTTATGTATAGCATATGGATAGATCTTTGCTGTACATTGAGCAGCAAGGTTAATTTCAGCTCAATCTACCTCATATGAGCATAAAAAACAAATTTTTAATAGTCCTAACCGTTTATCCTTCAGTTTTCTACGATTCTTAAAGATAAAGCCCTAATTAAGGAATCCACTTTTTCTCAAAGTTCGGTTTACGTTTTTCCAGGAATGCATCCCTTCCCTCTTTAGCCTCATCGGTCATATAAGCCAGCCTGGTCACTTCCCCGGCAAAAACCTGCTGCCCTACCATTCCGTCATCGGTAAGGTTCATGGCAAATTTCAGCATTTTAATAGAGGTAGGCGATTTAGCAAGGATTTCCTGAGCCCAATCGTAGGCTGTATCTTCAAGTTCGTCATGTGGGATTACGGCATTAACCATTCCCATTTCATAAGCTTCCTGCGCAGAATAATTCCGGCCCAGGAAGAAGATTTCCCTTGCCTTCTTTTGTCCTACCATTTTTGCAAGATAAGCGGAACCATATCCGGCATCGAAACTCGTAACATCAGCATCGGTTTGTTTAAAAATAGCGTGCTCTTTACTGGCAAGCGTAAGGTCACAAACCACATGAAGACTATGCCCTCCTCCAACGGCCCAACCGGGAACCACACAGATCACGGCCTTTGGCATAAATCTAATTAGTCGTTGAACTTCCAGGATATTTAATCTGTGGTAACCATCTTCTCCCACGTATCCTTGATGACCACGTGCTTTTTGATCTCCACCACTACAAAATGCCCATTTTCCATCTTTACTTGATGGCCCTTCGGCAGATAGTAGTACTGCTCCAATAGAGGTGTCTTCATGGGCATCATGAAAAGCATCGAGAAGCTCTGAAGTGGTTTTAGGCCGGAAAGCATTGCGAACATCTGGTCTGTTGAATGCGATCCTGGCTACCCCATTAAATTTTTTATAGGTGATATCTTCGTATTCCTTTGCTGTTTTCCAGTCAATTTTCGGCATGATATTAATTTTAAGGTAAAAATAGAGCTTTCCTATCATTTCAGAAAGCAGAATAAAAAAAGCCTGCAAGCTATACCTACAGGCTTATGGATTATGAAAAATCTACTATTGTAAGTACTTCGCCATTAGAGGCTGAAGTTCTGCTCCCCAGGCCTGACCAATCTCCATTCCCTTTTTAGTAAGTTCAGGAGTTACCTCAATCATTTTCTCCCCTACCGGTGTAGCATAAAATGCCAGGATCTCGTCTAATTCCTGCTCAGTAAAGCTATCGGTATATACAGTAGCCATTTTTTTATAAAGGCCCTCTGTGCTTTCTGCAAGTTCCTTTTTAAAAGCGTCCCTGTTTTCTTCAGGAACCATTTCTACTATTGGTTCGGTCATTATTTCAAATTGCTGACCCGCAGTTAATTCTATAAGTTTGATCGCTTTTGATTCAAAACTGCTTGCTTCCTGGGCGAATGAATTAAGACCAACCAGAACAAGGCCTAGAGTAAAAATAATTTTTTTCATGATTGTGATTAGATTGAATAATTTGATAACGAAAATAAACTTTTCCAATTTTAATAGCCACCAGGACTGAAGCTTTTTTTAGAAATGCTTAAATTAGATAGTTAAAAAAATTAGGTTTGCATCGTTTTTGATGTAATCTCAAAAAATAGAAAAATGAAACTTCGGTTATTTCTTTTGTTCCTTTTTATAGGTCTGTCTGGTCAGGCACAGGAATACTGGGATCGTAAAGATTTTGAGATCGGCAACCGGGGTATAGAAAATTCCTGGCGTGAAATAGGCTTTAGCTGGCAAACCGAATCGAAATTTGATCTTCCTGATGGCTCTTTTCTTCACCTCAGAGATAATATACAGAAAGACCAGGTAGATATGCTCGCAGTCATAGATAAAGCAAACAGAAACAAAGTACAGCGTGAAATAGACCTTGGCTCACCTCTACCTCAGCGTAAAAAGGAGAAAAAGTTATTCGAGATTTCAGGGGATTTTAGAGAAAGGGATCCTAACGACATTTATCTAAACCCCTATTTCTCCAGCCCATTAAATCAAAACGGATTCAATAACCGAAGGTATTCACCTTACCGTTATAATTACTGATCATTTAAATGGATTCCATCCGGTCTAATTTCAATAAGCCTTTGTTTATACAAAGTTCCGGCAGCCTTCTTAAAGCTTTTCTTACTCATTTGAAGCCTGTTCTTGATCTCATCTGGATCAGATTTATCTGAAATATCCATAAATCCACCCGCCGATTTCAAACGATCCAGGATCTTTTGCGCATTTGGTTCAATACTTCTATAGCCGGGCCTTTGAAGACTTATGTCAATTTTATTATCCTCCCTTATCTTTTTGATAAAACCTTTAAGAGAATCACCAATCTTAATAGGTTTAAATACATCGTCATGATAGATAAGACCTAAGTGCAACTGATTGATAATAACATTGAAACCAAGATCGGTTTCATTGCTCACAATTAGATCTACTTCTTCAAAAGGTTTTACCGTTAATTCAGAATTATCCAGAAATGAATGAACCTTCGAGGATGCCGCTAGCCTTTCAGTCTCCAGGTCCAGGTAAC
>CBDTXN010000080.1:0-13285 GCA_965364455.1 uncultured Flavobacteriaceae bacterium | reverse complement strand
TAGGTTCCAGGGTATGAAGATAACCGGCCTGTTCGAAAATGATTTGCCCCTCATTCGTATAAAGATCTAAAACAGGAAAATCTTTAAAGTTGGTATGTTTTGTTACTTCTTTCGAGGCATTATCAAAACTATAAATATTGAATTCCCCGTCCCGGTCACTTCTAAAATAAACTTTATCGCCTAACCACTGAGGGTTGGAATCATTACTTCCACCTTCCGGTTTTGGAATTTCGGAAACCTCATAAGTCTTAGTATCATAAATCCAAATACGGGAAACAGTCCCTCCACGATAATTTTTCCATTGCTCAAATCTATCGGCTATTGGAGTATAGGCCAGATATCTTTTATCTGAATTATAAGCTGCCCAATATGCATTAGGAATTTTTAAAGGATTAACTGTACCATCCTGGATATCTACCTCAAACAACCTGGCATAACGATTCGTAAAAATATCCCTTTGAGAAAGGAATAAGACTTGCTTCCCGTCTGGTGTAAAATCCCTTACAATATCAGGGTAAGGATGCCAGGTGAGCCGTTTTGGGATTCCTCCTTCTGTAGGAACAATAAATACATCGGTATTTCCATCGTATTCCGCACTAAAGGCGATAGTTTTTCCATCTGGAGAAAATACCGGATTTCGCTCTACTCCCTCATCTACAGTCAACCTTTTGGGGTCAGAACCATCTTTATTAGCCACCCATAAATCTTCAGCATATATAAAAGCGATCTTCGAATCGCTTATGGCAGGTTGGGAAAGTAGCCTTGTATCTTTATTGTCGATTCCCTGATCCTGAGCATTTGTAAGAAATAATGAGAAAAAGCTTAATAATCCGAGGAGTGATATTTGTTTCATTGAGAAAAAGATTTTGTTGGACGATTTTAGGTACATTTTGGTTTACTTTTCAGGTTAATTCTTCTTTTTAAAAAACTTAATCCCTGTACTTTTCAAACCAGGCCAGTACCGCTGAAATTTTTGCAATAAGATTACTTGGCTTATTGGCAATTCCGTGAGATGCCCCCGGAATTCTAACCATGGCCGATTCTACTCCTTCAAGTTTTAAGGCCGTATAAAATTGTTCAGATTCAACTATTGGGGTCCTGTAATCCTCTTCGCCGGTTAAAAGCATAGTAGGAGTTGTTACATTTCCTACATATGAAAGCGGTGACCTTTTCAGGTAAGGCTCCGGATCTTCCCAGGGTTTTTTGTCAAACCAGTACTTGCTGAAAAAAGCAGGATTATCGGCATAAAGCACAAAACTATACCAGTTGATTACCGGTTTAGCCACCACGGCCGCACGAAAACGATCGGTTTTTCCAACGATCCAGGCGGTTAAGACTCCACCTCCACTACCTCCGGTGACGAATAAATTTTCTTTATCTACAAAACCTTTTGCTATAGCCGCATCTACTCCAGACATTAAGTCTTCATAATCATGGTTAGGATAATCGTGGTGAATTAAGTTTCCAAATTCCTTTCCGTAACCACTACTACCTCGTGGATTAGCATAAAGTACCACATAGCCGGCAGCAGCATATGCCTGGATCTCAGCAGAAAAAACACTTCCGTAGCTGGCAAATGGACCTCCATGTATTTCCAGAATAAAAGGATACTTTTTATTTGGATCAAAATCTGGCGGAGTTACCAGCCAGCCCTGCATTTCACGGTCATCATATGAAGAATTCCAGGTGATCTCTTCGACACTTCCAAGTTTTCTATAAGAGAAAAGATCCTCATTCAAATTAGTTAGACGTGTAGAATTCTTTCCGTCATGAACTGCAAGATCGGCCGGATGCATCGTTGTTCCAAAGGTGTAGGCCAGATCACCATTTTCAGAAACCGAAAATGAAGCCGAATTATATGGCCTCCCCAAAGATAGTCCGCCGAGATCATCGGCCAGGACCTTCATATTTCCACGCAGGTTCATATAGCCGATCTTAGTTCTCCCATGATCATCATATTGAAAATATAATCCTTTGCCTTTTCCATCCCATTGGATGTTCTGGATATCCCTATCAAAATCCCCAGAGATCAATCTGGATTCTTTTTTTTCAGGATCAAGAATATACAGATCATTAATATTATACCCCAGGTATTCATCATCAAACCCCAGGTATGCTATAGTATTGTCGTTAGGTGAAATTTCAGGATCACTATCTGGTCCCAACCTGTCGGTTAATTGATTTACCGCGAGGCTTTGCAGATCCAATTCGTACAGTTCGGAATTAGCAGGCTCCAGGTCTGAATTATCGTGCAGATTAGCCGAAAAGAATAATTTTTGGTCTTCTGCAGACCATACCGGAGCGTCATGGTCGTGATCTGAAAACGTTAACTGTCTAGGAGTTCCCCCATTGGTAGATAATACAAAGATCTGACTGTTTCCTTCCTTTAAATATCCCTGGCCGTCACCACGATATTTCAGATCGTCGATATAAGTCGGTTCATCATTCCACTTGGCTCCTTCCGGTTTTGCCGGCATTTTTATGATAGATTCAGATTTTTTAGGCACGAACATGGTAAAAGCGAGCTGCTTTCCGTCATTAGACCAGCTAACATTTCCCGGAGTTTCCTTGGTATTGGTTAACGGAAAAGTTTCCCTGGAATCCAGCCACATTAAAAACAGCTTCATTTTATCGTCTTGCATATTGGACAGAAAGACGATCCTTTTACCGTCCTTAGACCAACGCGGATTCATATCTCGCTGGTTTCCGGTAGTAAGAGGACGGTTTTGAGATCCGTCTGCATTTACTATCCAAAGGTTAGACAGGTTCTTATCGGTCATGATATCCTTAAAATTTCGAACATAGATGATCTTTTCCCCATCTGGAGAAATTTGGGGATCTGAAACATATTCGTAATCATAAATATCAAGAAGTTCCAGGGAGGAACTTTGCTGACTAAAAACCGAATTCGAAAAATTAAATAACAGGGCAAAAAGTAAAAGGTATCTCATAAAATGGTTCATTAAAAAAGATGGGATTAAGAAATCCCATCTAAAATAGTCTTTTACAGTTAAAATTTTATTCTCTGCGTGCTAATGAATTATCCCATTTTTCAACATAAGATGAAAATTCATTCATTTTCTCCATGGCCTTATCCTGACCACCGGCCACCTTAGCCATAGACTTCATCCATTTCACATCATCTGGCGTCATCTTATAATTAAGCATTTCCACGCCTTCCTTCATTTCCCAGATCACCATCATATCATATTCACCATAAGATAAGTGATATGCCGTTGGGGCCTTAATACCCGCATCCTGATCGGCTTTTGCAAAATAATTCTCTACTATGCTCATTGCCGCATCTTTCTTCATAGGTTTAAATTTGATATAGGCTATACTAACCCATTCAGGATTTTCATATTTCTCGGCTTTCATTTCCTGTCCAAAAGAATAGTGAGCGCCAATTAGAAATACAACAACTGCTAAAACTGATTTAATTGCCTTCATAACTTCGTTGGTTTTTAGTTAATAATAAATCAAAACAGAAATAGGTGGCTAAAAGAAGAAATGGGAGATTTCAGAAATTCTAAGTTACCAAAAAATTAATAAACAACTCTTTTTTAGATGTTTAACAAATACCTCATAATGATTCAATTTTCTATTTTTGCGGCATGAATAAGAGGAAACTGAAAAATGCCGAGCTTGATCGAAAAAGCGTGGAGGAATTTAAGGAGGCTGAAAAAACTCCCATTATCGTCATTCTGGATAATGTAAGAAGTCTCAATAATATAGGTTCAGTTTTTCGTACTGCCGATGCTTTCCTTATTAAAAAAATATATCTCTGCGGAATTACTGCAAAACCACCACATAAGGATATTCAAAAAACTGCCCTGGGAGCTACTGACACAGTTGCCTGGGAATACATGGAAGACAGCCTCAAACTGGTAGAAAATTTAAAAGCTGAAGGCATAAAGGTATATTCTATCGAGCAGGCTGAAGGAGCAACTATGCTTAATGATTTTACTCCGCAAAAGGATAAAACCTGCGCCGTAATTTTTGGCAACGAAGTTAAAGGGGTGCAGCAAAAAGTGGTTTCAGCAAGTGACGGAGTGATAGAGATACCTCAGCTGGGAAGCAAACACTCGCTGAATATCTCAGTAAGTACAGGTGTGGTTCTATGGGATCTTTTTTCAAAGCTTAAGCTCCAGAACTCCTAATTTACCGCTTTATCAATTTCAGAAAGCAGCCATAAATAATCTTTTCTATTAGAAACGAAATCCAGGCCTGAAATATCGATTACCTGGACCTTCATATTGCTTTGGGACTTGATAAAATTCAGGTAACTTTTATTGATATTCACTAAATAATCAGGCTGAATATTCTGCTCATAATCGCGCCCACGTTTTTTGATATTTTCCAGTAAGCGTTCGGTATTCTGGTATAAATAAATATAAAGCTCCGGTTTCACCAGTTCTTTATACATCAAATGAAAGAGCTTGTGATATAGCGAATATTCATCCTCATGAAGGGTGATCTTGGCGAAAATCAAAGATTTAAAAACATCATAATCTGAGATCACGAAATCCTTAAAAAGATCGTATTGCGCCAGGTCATCTGAAAGTTGCTGGTAACGGTCTGCCAGAAAAGACATTTCCAAGGGAAAGGCGTAGCGCTCCTTATTCTCGTAGAACTTCGGAAGAAATGGATTATCCTTAAATCGCTCAAGGATTAATTTGGCATTAAAATCTTCAGAAACCATCGTGGAAAAACTGGTTTTACCTGCACCTATATTACCTTCAACAGCGATATAATTATTGGCAGGGAAATTATAATTTAAAGCCGGTTTTTTTAATTGCACAGAAACTACTGAAATCTCAGAAGTATCCTCTGTCTCTTTTAGCAAATCACTAATTCTTTTCCCCGATACCGGATGCTTTTCATTAGCTGCAATATCATTAAGAGGGTTTAGAACGAATAATCTATTAGGTATGCCAGGATGTGGCACTCTAAGGGAGTCTGTTTCAATGATCTCATCTTCGTATAAAAGGATGTCAAGATCTATTGTCCTGTTCTGGTAATTTTCAACATTTTCGCGCTCTCTTCCTAGTTCTGTTTCGATATTCAGGATTTCAGTCAAAACATCCTGTGCATCCAATCTTGTGGAAACCGAAATACAGGCATTTAAAAAGGAATTTCCTTCGAATCCCCAGGCCGGAGTTTCATATATTTTAGAAATCTCCAGGATCCATCCAATGTTTTCATGTATCTTTTCAAGGGATTTTTGCATGTAACCCAGACGGTCACCAAGGTTACTTCCCAAGGCTAATATTACTGTTTTAGGGGATTTCAAAGCGAATTAAGAAAATTTTAATAGGTAGCGCCAAATAATTTCACAGCAAATTAAGCAAAACAAAAGCACATACTATTAAATTTGGGAAAAGACTTAATAACAAAATTTGGCAAAACTCTACCTGAAAGACAAGCTTAAGGCACATCAAATTTATATGGTCCTAAGCGCACTGTTTATCGCGTCACTTGTTGTTTCCAATCTCATTTTTCAAAAGTTTTTTTACTGGGATTTTTTCGGACTATATACTTTTGAAATTTCAGTGGGGATCTTACCGTATCCGGTTACTTTTTTAATCACCGACATTATTAGTGAAGTTTATGGTAAGAAAAAGGCAAACCAGGTTGTAACCACGGGAATATTTGCTTCTTTTTTCTCGCTGCTTATTGTCTATTCGGCAGATGCAGTCCCTGCAACCACCTGGTCCCCGATAGATGATTCGTTATTTGAACGAGTATTCGGTGCAACGGCTATAGCAGTTTTCGCATCCATGGTTGCCTATTTACTGGCGCAATATATAGATATACAGTTATTCCACTTCTGGAAAAGATTAACCAAGGGCAGGCATTTATGGCTTCGTAATAATTTTTCTACTTTCCTGTCACAGTTCGTAGATACCTTTTCGGTGCTATTTTTGCTCTGTAGTTTTGGTAAGATAGAATGGGAATTATTTAGCGGACTTTTGCTTAGCGGATTTTTATTCAAGGTTCTCGTAGCGGCATTCGACACCCCGTTCTTATATGCAGCAGTGTACGGGTTGAGAAGACTTTTCAATTTAAAACCAGCAGAAGAGCTTAGGTTCGAAACGGTTTAAAAACAAAAATTTAAAATATTATAACTAAATGAAAAAGGCATTAAAAATTTTAGGACTTGTTGTGCTAACGATACTCATCCTCTTGTTTATAGCGCCATTCATTTTTGAATCGCAATTAAAGGACCTGGTAAAGAATACCATGAATGATAATTTGAATGCACAGGTAGATTTTGAAGATATTGATCTAAGTATGTTCAGAAGTTTTCCTCAAGCTACCCTTGTTATCGAAGATCTTAGCATTATAAACAATGAGCCTTTTAAAGGTGATACCCTGGCTTTAAGTGATGAGGTAACTCTTGAAATGTCGGTTAAAGAACTTTTTAAAAGAAGTGATGAATCCAAAAAGATAGACCAGTTGAGCCTTAATAATGCCTATATCAATATCAAGGTAGATTCCCTGGGAAATGCGAATTATGATATTGCCGTAGAAGATACCACCACTGCTTCAACTTCAGGAAGTACTCCCTTCAGCCTTGACCTGAAACACTACGAAATAAATAATTCCACAGTTAAATATGATGATAAAACCACTAAAGTTTCTCTCGAGGTTAAAGATCTGAACCACGAAGGAAATGGTGATTTTTCATTGGATCAGTCTGAATTGGACACCTATTCTGAAGCTTTGGTTTCTTTAGATTATGACGGAGTAAACTACCTGAATCAGAATCTTATTAGTCTCGATGCAGTTTTCCAGATGGATCTAGAGAATATGAAATATACATTTCTGGAAAATGAAGCAAAGGTGAATCAACTTCCTTTAACCTTTGACGGCTATGTTCAGGTGAATGAAGAGGACACTGAAATGGATATTACCTTCAAGACTCCCTCTTCAGATTTTAAAAATTTCCTGGCTGTAATTCCTGAGATCTATGCTAAAAACATTGAAAATGTGGATACCGAAGGGGATTTCGTTGTTAATGGAAGGATCTTTGGAAAAACCGATGACACCTACATTCCAAAAATGGATATTAAGATAACCTCTAATAATGCCTCTTTTAAGTATCCAGATCTTCCAAAAAGCGTTCAGGATATAAATCTGGATCTAGTGATATTGAATGATACCGGATTAGTAGAAGATACTTACATCGATATCAATACAGCAACTTTTAGAATTGATCAGGATAGGTTCTCCGCTGAAGGACACCTGAGAAATATTACCGAAAACATGCTGGCAGACCTGTCCCTAAATGGAACGGTAAACCTGGCAAACATCAGCAAAGCATATCCGCTAGAATTGGAACAGGACCTTAATGGAATCCTAACCGCAGATGTCAAGACCAGTTTTGATATGAATTCAATTGAAAATGAAAAATATCAGAACGTAAAAAGTAGCGGTAAAGCTACTATTAAAGATTTCAGGTATTCTTCTCCTGAAATTCCTAATGAGATAAAGATCGCCAATGCCGATATGAATTTTAACCAGGGAAATGTTAGCGTACCCAACCTGAAACTTACCACTGGAGAAACAGATCTAACAGCTTCCGGATCACTACAGAATTTTATGGGATTCTTATTTACAGATCAGCAATTAAAGGGAAATTTTCAAGTTCAGTCAAATAGATTCTCTGTCAATGATTTTATGGTAGCAGAAACCGAGGAGGTTACTACCACCGATGAAAATGGTATTGACCGCACTACCGAAAAAACCACCGGAAAAGAAGCTGTGAAAGTTCCGTCATTTCTGGATATGGAATTAAGATTTAATGCCAATACGGTAATTTATGATAACCTTGAATTGAAAAACGCAAAAGGACTTCTTGTTATACGAGATGAAACGGCTAGACTCCAGGATATATCGACCGATATTTTTAATGGTTCAATTGGCGTAAATGGACTGGTTTCAACTAAAAACCCTACCCCGGTTTTCGAAATGGATCTTGATCTGAATTCCCTGGACATTGCCTCCTCTTTTAATGGAATGGAACTTATGCAGAGCCTGGCTCCGTTAGCCAGTGCCCTGGAAGGGAAACTTCAATCTACAGTAAATCTAAAAGGTAATCTTAACGATGACCTTACCCCACAATTGGCGAGTATAGCCGGAAATGCCCTGGCTGAAATCCTGACAGCAGAGATCAATCCCGAGAAAGCAGCTTTATTGTCTCAACTGGACAGCCAGCTTAACTTTATTAATTTCGAAGATCTTGATCTAAGTAATCTAAAGACCAAACTCACCTTCAATGACGGAATGGTACAGATCGCTCCTTTCGATTTTCAAATTGAGGATATAAACTTTCAGGTTGCTGGAAGCCATGGATTTGATATGACTATGGATTATGACCTTACGCTGGACGTTCCGGCGAAATATCTAGGCTCTAAGGCCGGAGGTACTCTAGGAAAACTGAGTGGACAGAGTATTGAAAATATGACCGTTGCCCTGCCTGTAGGCATAACGGGAAATTTCCAGAATCCGAAAGTAAATCTGAATATGCAACAGGCTCTAAGCAACCTAACCCAGCAAATTGCCGAAAAGCAAAAAGATGAGCTGGAGGGTAAAGCCATTGATGCCATAAATGATATTCTTCAGGGGAAAAGAGATCCGAACAAACCATTCAACAAGAATGATTCAACCTCGGTAAATAACCAAACAGACTCCACCGGAAACCAGGTTCCCACGAAAAAGGATACTACCAGACAATCCCAACAGAAACAGATAGAGGATGCCGCCAAGGATATCCTTGGAGGAATTTTTAATAAATCGAAAAAGAAAACTGACACTACTAAGAATCAATAATTTTAGAACTATCAGGAATTAAAAGAGGAAAAGAATTAGTTTGGCTTTTTAAACCAGGATCTCATCCAGGGCCTGGGTAAAAAGCTGCATTTCTTGCATAGTTCCCATACTCACCCTACACCAGTCTTTATCCCAGAAGTGGAATGCACGAACAGCCATTTCTCTTTCGTAAACCTGTTCCAGAAATTCGTCCCCAGCCATTTCTATTGGAAAAATAAGAAAATTGGTTTCTGATGGAAGATGACTGATCTTCCTCTTATCAAGGTAGTCTTCAAAATAATTGCGCGCAGTCATAAACTTTTCCCGGCAATCTGAGAGAAATTCGGTATCATCGATGCTTGCAGATGCGGCAGCGATACTTGGACCAGATAATCCCATATCAGCCCCAATAACATCGCTTATTCTATCCAGAAGTTCTTTTTGAGCAATGATATACCCTATTCTCAAACCTGCCATCCCATGGATCTTCGAAAAAGTTCTGGAAACAATGACATTATTCCCTTCAGCAACTAACGGCGCCATACTATTTGCCATTCCATTTTCAGCCAGTTCAATATAAGCTTCGTCTATAAAAACAGGAACTTTTTGAGAAACGCGTTTACAAAAATCCCGTAATTTTTGGGGATCAGTTACTGTTGCGGTGGGATTATTAGGATTGGTGATATAAACAAGTTTCGTATTTTCATCTATAGCCTTTTCCATCGCTTTAAGATCGTGCTCATATTCCTGATTGAGTTTGATCTTATTCCATTTACCACCAGCAGCTTTAGCAACAGAAACCAGCGCCATATAGCAAGGATCTGCACTTACCACATTTCCTCCATTTTGAAAGAGAACCATGGCCGTTTTTTCCAGTAGATCTGTAGATCCCGGGGCCAGCATGATCTGATCACTGGAAACACCTTCTTTTTCTGCGATCTTGTCCTTTAATTGCCTAAGGCTTTTCCATGAATAATGATTTCCTTTCCAGACGCTTTCCGTAAAAGCCTTAGCCGCCTCCTTTGAAGGTCCATAAGGATTTTCATTCCACATCAATCTTGCTTTAAGATTATCAAGATCTGGAAACTTCGGCGGTGTAAATTCATTGAAGCCCGGATTATCATAAAGAAACCTGCTGTTGGACTTAAGAGCAATATTTACCTGGTTAGACCAAAGAATCTGTGGACTAACCGCAAGTGCCCCGACAGAAAGAAGCCCTTTTTTGATCCATTCACGGCGTGGAAGAGAATTGGAATTCATGAGTCTGTTTTTATAGATAGCTATAAAAATAGACAGAACTCGCCTTGAAACCTATTTTAAAATACTGAAATTGAATATTTTACAACTACATCACCACTTTCAACTCTACAACCAGGCCTTCATTCCCCCTGACATTAAAAACGGTACCATCTTCAAAGATGAGATACTGCCCTTTAATTCCCTCTAGCACTCCTTCATAAAAAGGGTTCTTGACCAGGTTTAGAGATTTAACCTTTTCTGGAAATTTCATCACCGGAAACTTAATTTCCGTCTCCTTGTTATTAGCGATATAATATTCTTTTGCTTCGTCTGGTATAAATTCCTTCAGTTTTTCACGCTCTTCTTCAAGATTAAGATCAACGATATCATTGGTAAGCATCTTACGCCAATTGGTCTTATCTGATACGTGATCTTTAAGTGCAACTTCTGTGATCCCGGCAAGATAACGGTTAGGCACTTCCACGATCTCAATGGCTTCATGAGCTCCCTGGTCTATCCACCTGGTAGGAATCTGTGTTTTTCTCGTAACCCCGACTTTAACATCACTGGAATTAGCAAGATAAACCACATGTGGCTGCAATTGCGCGCGCTTTTCATATTCCAGGTCTCGATCCTCTTCACCTAAATGCGCTTTACTTTTTTCAGGATTTATCACCCAGTCACCTGCCTGAGGGATCGCACTAAAACAATCATAACAAAATCCCTGACGATAGATCTTTTTTTCAAGCCCGCAATTAAGACATTGATACCGAAGGAAGTTGATGCTCATTTTCTTTCCAAGCATCTGATTCATGTTTATAAAATCATTTTCCCAAACCAGGTAGTATTGAACCTCATCGGTAATTTCTGTTCTCATTTTCGTTAGAACTCCTTCGTATCTCATCTAATTTTTTATTTTAAGACTGAATGAAATTTTTGCAGGGTACAAAGTTTCGTTTATTTTTAACCAAATAACCGAACGCCCGTGAAATATAAGCGTTAAAGATAAGAAGAATAATGCCAATTCCATTAGTAAACTCAATAGCTTCATGGTTTCTTAAAAAGAGAATTCACCAGATGGAATTGTTCATAAAGTACCCTAATGAGGTTCAGAATGAGTTGCTTAAAAACCTTCTGTCTAAAGCCAAAAATACTGAATTTGGCAAGCGTTATCATTTCTCTGATATCACCTCATATGAAACTTTCAGGCAGCGTGTTCCGATCCAGAATTACGAAGATTATCAGTCGGAAATAGAACGTAGCCGTAAAGGTGAGACCAATATTTTCTGGCCCAGCCCAATTAGATGGTTTGCCAAATCCAGTGGAACAACCAGGTCTAAAAGCAAGTTTATTCCTGTAAGTCAGGACTCTTTGGAGGACTGCCATTACGCTGCAGGGAAAGATCTGTTATGTATTTACCTGAACAATAATCCGCAGTCACAGTTTTTTACGGGTAAGAGCCTCAGGCTGGGAGGAAGCAAGGAATTGTACCAGGAAAACGGAACCTCCTATGGAGATCTTTCGGCCATCCTGATAGACAATATGCCTTTCTGGGCTGAATTTAGCAGTACTCCGAGCAATGAGGTATCGCTTATGCACGACTGGGAGCATAAGATGCAGGCGATCGTTGATGAAACTATAAAAGAAAAAGTTACCAGTCTGGCGGGTGTTCCCAGCTGGATGCTGGTATTGCTGAATAACGTACTCGAAACCACCGGTAAACAGAATCTTTTCGAAGTATGGCCACAACTGGAAGTCTATTTTCATGGAGGGGTAAGCTTTGAGCCCTATGCTTCTCAATACCAAAAAATATTACCTAAGGAAGATTTCAGATTTTACGAGATATATAATGCTTCTGAAGGTTTCTTTGCCTGCCAGGACCATAATGATACGAAAGACCTGCTTTTAATGCTGGATTACGGGATCTTCTATGAGTTTATCCCCATGGATAAATATGGAACAGATGAAGAAATGGCTATTCCCTTAAGTGAAGTTGAAATCGGTAAAAATTACGCAGTTGTGATCACTACCAATGCCGGACTATGGAGATATAAGATTGGTGACACGGTAAGATTTACAGACATCAATCCCTACAGAATAAAAGTTTCGGGGAGAACACGTCATCATATAAATGTTTTTGGCGAAGAGCTTATTATTGAAAATGCCGAAACTGCCCTTAAAAAAGTTTGCCTCGTCACTAACTGTGAGATCATAGATTACACCGTTGCACCTATTTTTATGGAAGGAAAGAAAAAAGGCGCGCACGAGTGGATCGTGGAATTCAAAACCCCGCCAAAGGATTTTGATAATTTCGTTTATCAACTGGATCTGGCCTTACAGGAAGTGAATAGTGACTACGAAGCAAAGCGCTATAATAATATGACGCTGAATATGCCCAAAATTCACCAGGCCCGAAAAGATCTCTTTTACGACTGGCTTAAGAAACATGATAAAGTTGGTGGTCAGCATAAGATCCCAAGATTATCAAATTCCCGTACCTACATTGAGGAATTATTAGAAATGGCGTAAAAATTAAATTCTGATAATATGGCAACCGAAAAAGAAAAAATGCTTTCCCAGAAGCCATATTTTGCTTTAGGCGAAGAACTTTCAAAGGAGAGACTGGAAGCTCAGAAAACCTGTTTTAAAATAAATAACATTTCTCCGGAATTGGTTGAAGAACGAGATAAACTTCTAACAAAACTACTCGGCTCCACGAAAGAAAACTTTTATATAGAACCACCGTTTCACTGTGATTACGGCTACAATATTTCATTGGGAGAGAACTTCTATGCCAACTACAACTGTATCATCCTGGATTGCGCCGAAGTAAAAATAGGTGACAATGTAATGCTGGCTCCCAATGTTAGCATTTTTACTGCCGGGCATCCCATCGATGCTGAAAAAAGAAATCAGGGCTGGGAATACGCCATTCCCGTAAGCATAGGCAATAATGTTTGGATCGGTGGAAACACAGTGATCAACCCGGGGGTGAATATTGGAGAAAATACAGTAATAGGTTCTGGAAGTGTTCTTACAAAAGACATTCCTTCAAATGTGATAGCGGCAGGTAACCCCTGTAAAGTCATTCGAGAGATCACAGAAGAAGACAAGCAATATTATTTCAAGAAACGAAAGTTCTAAAAAGAAAAATCTGGAAAACTTTCGCTTTCCGGATTCTCATTTTTTTTAAATCAAAAGATTTTATAGCGTCTTCGCCACTTTATCTACT
>CBDTXN010000079.1:0-13336 GCA_965364455.1 uncultured Flavobacteriaceae bacterium | reverse complement strand
TCATTTGCTTTCTACTTTGTCACAATCAATTCGAACTTCCTTTCCACCGGCACCCGGCCTGATCCTGGTTGATTGGTTCGATGGAAACCAGATATTTTTTTCCGGGTAAAACTCGTAATTGTGCTCTACTTCTAATTTGATGGCACCCAACAATTGCGCCTTTGCTTTTTGGATTGCAAAACTAATTGTGTCCAGATATAAAATACCTTCAAGTCCTGCCACAATTTTTTCCCTTTTCGGTTTAAAGTAAACCATATAAGCAGGTCTTTTGGTCGTGGTGGTATCCAGGATCTTATATTCGTAATTTTTCAGGGCTCTTTTAGCCAGTGGCCCGGCATATTCCGTTTTATATAACTTATAATCATCCTTGTATAAGGATAAAGGATGCAGGTCCATGGCTAGAACATTATATACAGGTTCTTCAAAACCCGCAGTTTGAATACCAGTGACCAATTCTTTTGCTCCTTTTTTTGAAGTATAGAAATGTTCTGAAGTTTTTTCTGACAGATAGGCTCTTCCTTCATTAATAATGGTTTCCATAGAAGCAGAAGTGGAGTCTGCCGTCATTTCCAGTTCTCCGAATTCATTATCAATAATGAATTTAGAGTAGGAGTTGTATTTAAATCCTGCCAGGACTTTTTCAGGATCATTTTGTTCTCTATTCTGGATAGCTTTTTCGATCAGAATTTCCGCCGGATTTTTACCATCTGAGATTAATATCTCATCTAATTGTTCTGAAACAGGCGTCATACCTATCTGCAAATACCTGGTTTCTTTGCTAATCCTTGTATTTATGGTTTTGAAACCTATATATGAAACCTTTATGCTATCTATATTATTCTCAAATCTTATCTCAAAACTACCATCGATATTGGTAAGAATTTGACGGTCGCCCACTTCGATCTTCGCGTAGGCCAGGGGAGTCCTGGTCTCTTTGTTTATTACCCTGCCTGGAATTGATTGCGCGTAGAGTCCGCAACTTAAAAAGGAGAATAAAACTAGGAAGATAAATCGCATTTAGGGTTTGGGCTTATTTTGAAAAGTCTTAAAATAAAAAATGCCGGCTTAAATCTGAATATTCTTCAAATTGAAACCGGCAAATTTATGTGATTTGATGACCATTATACGGTCATGATCTCTGTTTCTTTTACTGAAAGAATTTTGTCAATTCTTTCAATGTAACTATTGGTTAATTCCTGAACGTCTTCTTCAGAACCTTTAAGAAGGTCCTCAGAAATATCCAATTTCTTTAATTCTTGCATAGCCTGTTTTCTGTCATTTCTAACACCAACTTTGGCATCTTCTGCTTCTGCTTTCGCTTGTTTAGAAAGTTGCTTTCTTCGCTCTTCGGTAAGAGGTGGTACATTAATGATCACACTTTCTCCATTATTCATAGGATTGAAACCTAAATTGGCCATCATGATTCCTTTTTCAATTTCCTGAATAAGGCTTTTTTCAAATGGTTGTATAGAAAGTGTTCTGGCATCCGGTGTATTTACGTTGGCAACCTGTTGAAGCGGAGTTTGAGCTCCATAATATTCAACCATTACACTACCAAGCATACTTGGGTTGGCTTTTCCTGCGCGTATATTTGAAAGTTGTTTTTTAAGATGCGAAATGGCACTTTCCATTCCTTCTTTTGCTTCTTCTAAAATAAATTCAACTTCATCCATTTTATAGTAATTTTCTAGTTCAAATTTATAGGTTCACTTTTGTTCCAACACGTTCACCGGTGGCTACCTTCAAAAGGTTTCCTGGTTTATTCATATCGAAAACTATTATTGGTAATTCGTTTTCCTGACTTAAGGTGAAGGCTGTAGTATCCATAACTTTTAAGCCCTTTTTGATCACATCTTCAAATGTAATAAAATCGAATTTAGTGGCTTCTTTATCCTTTTCTGGATCTGAGGTATAGATCCCATCCACACGTGTTCCTTTAAGGATCACATCTGCCTTGATCTCTATTGCTCTAAGAACAGCAGCAGAGTCTGTAGTGAAATAAGGATTACCTGTTCCACCTCCAAATATTACTACTCTACCTTTTTCTAAATGCCTTATAGCCTTACGGCGAATAAATGGTTCCGCAACCTCATTGATCTTTATCGCCGACTGTAGCCTGGTTTGGATTTCTGCATCTTCCAGAGCACTTTGCAAAGCAAGTCCGTTAATTACCGTAGCAAGCATACCCATATGGTCTCCCTGCACTCTATCCATTCCCCGGCTGGCGCCTGCAACTCCTCTAAAAATGTTTCCTCCACCAATAACTATTGCCAGTTCAACACCTTTATCAACCACCGATCTTATTTCTTCTGCATATTCTGCCAGCTTCTCTGGATCGATGCCATATTGTCGGTTTCCCATCAAAGCTTCTCCGGATAGTTTTAAAAGTATTCTGTTGTATTGCATAGCTGATTTTTATTAATCGTTGCAAATATAGCTAATATCTGAATTTGTGAAATATAAAGAGATTATTTTCAAAATGATTAGGAACCTTTTAATATAAATTAACTTGTGGCAAGTTGTTACGAGTAGTTAATTTTAACTGCAATGGCCGGATTTTTGATATCTTTGATTTACATAAATCAGTAAAAAATTTTCACCTATGATGGGATATTATATAATAGCAGGACTTATCTTTTTGGTAAGTATGTTTGTGAGCAATAAGCTCAAAAGTAAATTTAAGAAATACTCAAAGGTTCATTTGCAAAATGGATTAAGCGGTAAAGAGATCGCTGAGAAAATGTTGAGTGACAACGGGATCAGTGATGTGAAGGTCATCTCGACTCCGGGAATGCTTTCAGACCATTACAATCCTGCCAAGAAAACTGTAAACCTTAGTGAAGGAGTATATTCGCAAAGAAATGCAGCTGCAGCCGCGGTTGCTGCTCACGAATGTGGTCATGCCGTTCAACATGCCAAGGCATATAGTTGGCTTCAGATGCGAAGTAAACTGGTGCCTGTGGTAAGTGTGGCTTCAAAATTGTCACAATGGGCGATCTTCGGAGGTCTTATTTTAATGACCATGGTTGGAGTAGGAGTTGGACAAACTGTTCTTCTAATAGGTATTATTATGTATGCTATGGGAACTCTTTTCAGCTTTATTACTTTGCCTGTTGAATATGATGCCAGTAAACGAGCCTTAGTGTGGCTGGAAAATGAAAACATGCTTACTTCAGCTGAACATGATGCAGCAGAAGATTCTCTGAAATGGGCTGCGAGAACTTATGTAGTAGCCGCAGTTGGATCATTGGCCACCCTTCTTTACTTTGTAGGAATTTTTATGGGAAGAGATTAATTTGAAATAATTTTAATAAAAAAGGCTGCCTCACCGGGCAGCCTTTTTTATTTAGATCTTTATCTGTCTGTCTATTTGTTGATTTAGAGATATAAAAGTTTCAGTTCTTGAAACTCCTTCAATTGCCTGAATATTCTTGTTTAGAACATTCATTAAATGTTCATTATCTGTACAAAGAATTTTCAGGAAGATAGACCAGTTCCCGGTAGTATAATGGCATTCAATAACCTCCGGGATCTCACTAAGTTTTTTAACTGCCTGGGGATTGCTTACTGCTTTATCCAGGTAAACTCCTACAAAAGCCATGGTTTTATAACCAAGTAACCTGGCGTCTAACATCATTTTAGATCCTTCAATAAGACCTGATTTCTCTAGCTTTCTTAATCGCTGATGGACAGCAGCACCTGTTATTCCTATATTCTTTGCGATCTCCAAAATTGGTTTTTTCGCGTCTTTCATTAGAAAGTTAAGTATGGTTTTGTCTATCCCGTCCAGCTTGACGTTTTCATTTACTATCTTCATATGGCGATTTTTTGGGTGGTAAAGCTAAAATACAAAAATGCTTGTCAAAATTAATTGCCAACCTCTCCAAAAGGATTATATCCCAAATATTCAGTCTCTTTCTCTTTAAATTTAATATCGTACTCTTCCAGTTTCTTCAACAAAGGTTCATATACTTCTCTTGTTATAGGTAATTGAACTCCTGGAGTTTTAATTTCTCCGTTTAGGATCATTATAGTAGCCATGGCTACAGGCAGGCCTACTGTTTTTGCCATTGCCGTTTTGGACTGATCCTCACCAATATGTACCATGGTAGAATCTATTTGTTTTTTAACACCGTTTAGTTCATAACCAAACTTATGGTACATCACGATCATATCTTTATCCTCTGGAGATAAAGTCCACTTATCCATTAGTATTTTTTGCAGGGCTTGAGCGGGGGTGGCATTTTTGATCCCAATTTGCTTGTCTGGATTAAACAGGTCTAATTCAATTAATTTATCCCACATAATATCATCCTGATCTATTTTAAGATTATGCCGAACTTTGAGTTCTACAGAATCACTAGGGGAGTATGGAAGAAAAGAATTAATGAAATCCCGATAACTCATTTCCTCTGAATTTTTCATTTGAAAGCTGTCATCTGTCATTCCCAATTGAACGAACATGTTCCATGCGCGGCTAAAACCTACTTTTCTAATGGTACCTCTATATAAGGTGAGTGCTTTTTCAAGTCCGTAAATGCTTTGATATTTTAGAGAATTCCTATTGGCATAAACCTCAAATTTCCCATGATCTTCAATTTCCAGAAATTCTGTTCTTCTGAAAAGTCTGTTATAAGGTATGTATTTGTACTTGCCTTCCTGAATGAATTCTGCGACACCACCCTGTCCTGCAACCACTACGTTACGAGGGTTCCAGGTGAATTTATAATTCCAAAGATTATCATCGCTTTCGGGAGCAACTAGTCCCCCGGTAAAGGATTCGAATAATAGCATCTTTCCACCTTTGTCCCTTATACGGTCTATAACCTGCATGGCACTCATATGATCAATTCCGGGATCTACACCAATTTCATTCATAAAAACCAGGCCTTTTTCCTTTACCTTTTCATCAAGGGCTTTCATTTCCTCACTTATATAGGAGGCGGTAACCATGTTTTTTCCAAATTTCAAACAGTCTTTTGCTACCTCTATATGGAATCTTGCCGGAAGCATTGAGATCACAATATCTGCCTGTTTTATCGCCGGCTTGCGACTTTCAGCCTTAAAAACGTCTAGCTCGAAAGCCTCACATTGGGGACTATTGTTGCATGCTTTTTTAGCGTTATTAAGATCTATATCGCCAATTCGTAAAAAAAGTTCTTCTTTTTCTGCCTGCTCGAGCAGGTAATTAATGAGAACAGAGGTAGATTTTCCTGCTCCCACAATTAATATTTCTCGCATAAATTAAGTTAGTTTTGTGTAGTTGTTGACGAATGTATTAAAACTTTGAGTTAAATAAAATTGAAATAATGAACAGGAGATTTTTAATAGCAGGTGCGATATTTGGACTTTTTGCAGTAATCCTTGGAGCATTTGCTGCTCATGGATTAAAGGAAAGTATTTCGGTAGAATCCTTGAAATCTTTCGAAACCGGAGTCCGGTTCCAGATGTACCATGCATTTCTTCTATTAATACTAGGAGCATCTAACTTTTTATCTTCAGCAAGGACAAATTTGACCTTTTATTTGCTTTGTTTAGGGGTCGTATTCTTTTCCGGATCCATCTATCTTTTATCTACCGGAGAACTTTCTGGAATAAATTTTAGTAGTATAGCTTTAGTGACTCCCCTTGGCGGAAGCCTGCTAATAATAGGCTGGAGCATTTTATTGCTGAATTTCATAAAGTTAAAAAAGAAATAAATTGAATTGGTTTAAGAGGATATCTACTTAAGATTTTTACTTTTGTAGGCCTAAACAAACTAAAGAATTGATTTTTTTATGGTCGATAACACTCAAATTACGAAAACGATTTCGTTAGAGGATTACGGGATCAAAAACGCCAGGGTACACTATCAGCTTTCTCCACAAGAATTACACGATGAAACTCTAAGACTTGGTCAGGGGGTTGAAAGTTCTTTTGGAGCTTTGGCGGTAAATACCGGAGAGTTTACCGGGAGATCTCCCAAAGACAGATTCATCGTTAAAGATGAGGTGACAAAAGACAAAGTATGGTGGGGAGATATAAATATCCCTTTTGATCCGGAAAAGTTCGATAAGTTATATGATAAGGTAGTAGACTACCTGGGGGATAAAGAAATTTACGCCAGAGATGCGTTTGCATGCGCAGATGATGCCTATCGTTTGAATATTCGTGTTATAAATGAGTATCCATGGTCTAACCTTTTTGCCTTTAACATGTTTCTTAGGGCAGGAGATGATGAACTTGATGGTTTTAAAGAAGACTGGTTAGTAGTAAATGCTCCAGGTTTCAAAGCTGATCCGGAAGTTGATGGTACCCGCCAGGAGAATTTTGCCATTCTTAATTTTAGTAAGAAAATAGCATTGATAGGTGGAACCGGATATACCGGCGAGATCAAGAAAGGAATTTTTTCAGCCTTGAATTTTATACTTCCAGTCTATAAGAATACCCTTCCTATGCATTGTTCAGCAAATGTTGGGGAAGATGGTGATACTGCCATTTTCTTTGGTTTGTCTGGAACCGGAAAAACAACATTATCGGCAGATCCTGAAAGAAAACTTATCGGTGATGATGAGCATGGCTGGACAGAAGAGAATACCATCTTTAATTTCGAAGGTGGGTGTTATGCCAAGGTCATCAATCTATCTGAAGAGAATGAACCTGATATTTATCGTGCCATAAAACCGGGAGCAATTCTGGAAAATGTTGTTCTTAATGAGAAAGGGGATGTGGATTTTGATAATACAACCATCACTCAAAATACCAGAGTTAGTTATCCAATAAACCATATTAATAATATTCAGGAGCCTTCTTCAGGAGAGAACCCTAAGAATATATTTTTCCTTACCGCAGATGCTTTTGGAGTATTGCCTCCAATCAGTAAACTTACGCCAGGCCAGGCAGCTTACCATTTTATTAGTGGTTATACTGCGAAAGTGGCCGGTACCGAGGCTGGGGTAGATGAACCTGTACCTAGTTTCTCAGCTTGCTTTGGCGCACCTTTTATGCCATTACATCCAACAGAATACGCCGAAATGCTAAGCAAGAAAATGAAAGCAGCCGGAGTAAACGTTTGGTTGGTGAACACTGGCTGGACCGGAGGTCCTTATGGAGTGGGTAGCAGAATGAAACTAAAATACACCCGGGAAATGATAAGTTCTGCTCTTGAGGGAAAACTGGATGATGTGGAATTTGAAAAACATGAGATTTTCGGATTGCAGATGCCAAAAACCTGTGAGGGCGTGCCGTCAGAAGTTCTAAATCCTAAGAATACCTGGAAAGATAAAGACGCTTACGATCGCAAAGCGAAAGAATTAGCAAGTTTCTTTAGAAAGAACTTCAGCAAATTTGAAGAATATGCAAACGAGGAGATAATGAATGGAGCTCCACTGGAGTAGTTTTAAATTGTTAGTTGAAAAAAAAATCCGGTCATAGACCGGATTTTTTAATTTTACAGGAAGTTTAAAAGAACTATTTCTTGTTCACTTCACTAATATATTTGTTTATCGCCATCGTCATACTTGGTGTCTCCGGCGTTGGAGCCTTGATATTGCAAACTAAACCATGTTCCTTTGCTGCTTTAATGGTAGTATTTCCAAATACAGCTATACGGGTATCATTTTGTTTGAAATCAGGGAAGTTCTCAAATAGAGATTTAATTCCACTTGGGCTAAAAAATACCAGGATGTCATAGGTTACATCTTTCAGGTGCGATAGATCACTTACAACTGTTCTGTAAAAAACAGCTTTTTGCCAATCAACACCTAATTTGTTCAAAGTTTTTGGCACATCCGGCTTCAGCATATCTGAAGATGGCAGGAGGAATTTCTCGTTCTTGTACTTTTTGATAAGAGGTGCAAGTTCTGCGAACGTCCGCTTTCCGACATAAATTTTCCTCTTTCGGTACACTACATACTTCTGTAAATAGTAGGCTACAGCCTCACTCAAACAGAAATACTTTAAAGAATCTGGTACCTTATATCTCATTTCCTCTGCAATTCTAAAGAAATGATCCACAGCATTACGACTGGTAAGAATTATTGCCGTGTGTTTCGAAAGATCAACTTTTTGCTGTCTTACTTCTTTAGATGGAACTCCTTCAACATGAATAAAGGGGATGAAATCAATTTTAACTTTTTGCTTTTCCTCAAGCTCAAAATATGGCGAATTTTCTACCTTAGGTTCGGGCTGAGAAACCAAAATTGTTTTCACTTTCATATATAAAACTTTATTAGGTCCTCTTTAGTTTGTAATTAGCTTATACAAAATTATATAAGGTGCTATTTCAAGTGCGCAAAGGTACAAAATAAAATAAAACCAATTGGCGCTAAGTACACTTTGATTTCTTTTGTAAATGATAATGAGTCCGATAGCGTTCGATGTGATCACGAAACCACCGACTATTGCTATTATCAGAGCAGTAGGGTAGAGAGTGTAAATTAAAAATAAAGATGCGAATAAAAGAATTATTGCTATAAAATTTTTGTAGCTGAATTTCTGAAAAATATAATAATCGATTTTTTCATCGATCTCGAAGATATTTCCAACGATTTTTTCAACTCCGGCCTTTATGAGGATAAAACAAAAATAGGCTGTAAAGATCCTTATGAAAATTATGAGATCTGAAGTTTCATCTGTAGAAAAGAACCGATAAACGATAAATAAAAATATAGAAACTGAAACCGCCTGCAGGCTGAGTAATAAAATGTTAAAAGCGTGAAAAGCTTTATTCTCTTTTCCTTTAAAGGATATAAATTTGCCTGAGGTCAGCATGGAGGTAAATTCCTCAAAACGTTGTGGAAAGAGAGTTTTGGCTAAAACCAGGAGAATGAAACATCCCAGGAAAAGAATCGTTAGCCAGTCCTGATGATTATAAATTCTCTCTGTTGCCTGCATGAAGTATTTTTTACAAATGTAAAATTTTGGTCCTTATTCCAGTACCTGAACATTAAGATTTGAAATTTTAATTTACATACATTTGTGCAAAAGATTTGGGAATGGTTAATGGGATAATTATTATACCCACCTTTAATGAAATAGAGAACATAGAACGTATTATAAGAAATGTGTTCTCGCAAAGACGGAAATTTCATATTCTGGTTGTGGATGATAATTCCCCTGACGGTACTGCGACAAGAGTAAGGACGTTACAGGCTGAGTTTCCAGAGCGTTTATTCCTTGTGGAAAGAAAAGGAAAGCAAGGATTGGGAACCGCTTATATCAAAGGATTTAAGTGGGCTTTGAAAAATCAGTATGATTACATTTTTGAAATGGATGCCGATTTTTCTCATAATCCCAACGATCTTATAAGATTATACAATACCTGTAAAAGGGATGGGGCAGATTTGGCTATTGGTTCCAGATATATAACCGGGGTAAATGTGATTAACTGGCCCATGAACAGAGTTTTGATGTCCTGGCTGGCTTCAAGATATGTTCGGTTTATCACAGGGATGGATGTTCAGGATACCACAGCCGGATTTGTATGTTATAAAAGAGAAGTGCTGGAAGCCATTGATCTGGATAGAATTCAATTTATTGGTTATGCCTTCCAGATCGAAATGAAGTTTAAAGCATATCTGCAAAATTATAAAATTGTTGAGGTGCCGGTAATATTTACAGATAGAACCCGTGGTACTTCTAAAATGAGCGGATCCATAATTTCGGAAGCCGTGTTTGGAGTAATAAAAATGAAGCTTAAAAGTCTGTTTAACAGGAAAAAAGTCTGATGAGAAAGATATTAATCAAGAACGCGAAAATTGTTAACGAAGGAAAGATTACAGAGGGTGATGTATTCATTGAAGATGGAATAATTGCAGAAATCGCTGAAAGTATCAGTGCAAAATCTCCCGATCTTAATATTTTTGATGCCGAAGGAACCTATTTGCTTCCTGGTCTTATAGATGATCAGGTTCATTTTAGAGAACCAGGCTTAACTCATAAGGAATCTATAGAAACTGGTTCAAGAGCTGCCGTAGCTGGCGGTATCACCTCTTTTATAGAGATGCCTAATACGCTTCCCCAGACAACAAACATGGAGGAGCTAGAAAAGAAATTCCAAATAGCTTCAGAAACCTCATACGCCAACTATTCTTTCATGTTTGGTGGTACCAATGATAATCTTGAGGAGATAGAGAAGATCGATCCTAAGAATGTCGCTGCGCTAAAACTTTTCCTTGGATCTTCTACAGGAAATATGCTGGTTGATAATGAGAAAGTCCTTGAGCAGATTTTCAAGAAATCACCTGTCTTAATCGCTGTTCATTGTGAAGATGAAGATACCATAAAAAAGAACCTTCAGGAATGTGTTGAACGCTATGGTGATGATATTCCAATCGAGCTTCATCCAAAGATAAGAAGTGAAGAAGCATGTTATAAATCTTCATCAAAGGCAGTTGCCCTGGCGAAGAAAACAGGTGCCAGATTACACGTTTTTCATGTTTCAACCGCAAAAGAACTGAGCCTTTTTAGTAATAAAATTCCTTTAAAGGATAAGAAGATCACTGCTGAAGTTTGTATTCATCATCTTTGGTTCAACGATTCAGATTATGCAAAAAAGGGAACCTATATTAAATGGAACCCTGCTGTAAAAACTAAAAAAGATCAGCAGGCTCTTTTAGAGGCTTTAAATGATAATAGGTTAGACGTCCTTGCAACAGACCACGCTCCTCACACTAAGGAGGAAAAGAAAAATGTGTATACCAAAGCTCCTAGTGGAGGGCCTTTGGTTCAGCATGCATTGCCGGCCTTGCTTCAAATGCATCATCAGGGGAAAATAACCCTGGAAAAGATCGTGGAGAAAGCATGTCATAATCCTGCGATACTATTCGATATAGAGAAAAGAGGTTTTATCAGGGAAGGTTACAAAGCAGATCTTGTGCTGGTTGACCTTAATTCGCCCTGGGCGGTACAGCCAGATAATATCTATTCTAAATGTCAGTGGTCTCCATTTGAGGGTACGACATTTAAATCAAGGATCACCCATACTTTTGTGAACGGAAAACTGGTTTACAAAAACTTCAAACATACTCCATTCGCTAAAATTGCTGAAAGACTAAGCTTTGATCGTTAATTCAAAATATAAGGTAATTTTCCTTGTTCTCTTAATGTTTTCCTTTTCCTGCCAGGACCTGCAGAAAATGGAAAAACCGGATGACCTTATTCCAGAGGATAAAATGATCGATGTGCTTACAGAAATGTCGTTGGTTTACGCCGCACGAAATTACAATAAGCAAAAATTAGAAAATACCGGGATTGTTCCTGACGAATATATCTTCGAAAAATTTAATATAGACAGCCTGCAGTTTACCAGGAGTAATGATTATTACGCAGAGCAGATCAATCAATATGAACGCATTTACGATAGCGTAAAAGTACGGTTACAGGTGATTAAAACCAGGATGGACTCTCTCAGGGAGATCGAAGTGAAAATTGAAGACAGTATCAAACTGGCTCAAAAGGATTCTATTAAAGCACTGGATTCGGTGGAGATTGACTCGGTAAAAGTAGATTCTTTAAAATTAAAGGAAGAAGGCGATCGTACAAGAAGAAAGGATAGTCTGGCTCCGCCGGTTAGATTCGGAGATAATTCAGACAGTGAAAATTAACTTTTTTTCAAAAATTTTTCGGCAGTCTTTTTAAGAACCTGATCTATTGGAGTGAATTCAAACCCAAGCTCCTGACGGATTTTGGAATTCTGGTAATGGGTTTCTTCGTAAAGGCCACTGATCGAGGCCCTGGTAATTTCCCTTTTAAGTCCGAACCAACTTCCGATCTTCTGAAAAAACCAGCCAAAGCCTATCATCCATTTTTGAAGTTGTTTTTTAGGTTCAGGTTTATTGAGGTATTGCGCTGTTTTCTTAAGGACGTGCTCAAAACTTAGATTTTCGCTAACCAGAATGAATTTTTCATTCTTAATTGAAGAATTCATCAGCGAGATCATGCTTCTTACCACATCATTTACACCAACAAATCCAGATACTTTCGGAAAATGATATTTAAGTCCTTTGTCTATCCTTCTGAAAATTTTACCGCTTCCAGAATCCCAGAATCCAGGCCCGATTATTATTCCGGGGTTTACGATAATTGTGGCGACTCCTTCCTGGGTTCCTCGCCAAACCTCAATTTCAGCACCGTATTTTGAGATCGCATAGTCGTTATGATCATACTCCGGATTCCACTTCGCAAACTCATCTATTTTAGAATCTTTACCAGAAGAACCTAAAGCCGCCACGCTACTCACATAACATAGCTTTTCGATTTTATGAAAGATGCATAGGTTTACAATATTGGCAGTGCCTTCAATATTAGCTTTCCTAAGTTTTCTTTCATCTGAAGGATCAAATGAAATCAAGGCCGCGCAATGGTATACAAATTTGACATTTGCAAAAGCCTTTTCGAGAGCCGGGATATCATTGATGTCTGCTTCTACCCATTCGATACTATTAAATAAAAAATCGGCTTCGGTACTATCCAGATAATAGCCAAAAACCTTTCTAACCTGCTTAATATCGCTGGAAGGGCGCATGGTTGCTCTTAGCTTTTCATTTTTCTGCGCTAATTCGAATAGAAGATGTGCGCCTACCAAACCTGTACCTCCGGTTACCAGAATCATGTGGTAAATATAGCTAAACCACTTAGGAAAAATAAAGCATTATGGTATCTTTACCGCTGTTTTATTTGAATTATCAGAATATGAAAAAGAACTTCGTCGAAGAAATTACCTGGAGAGGCATGTTGCACGATTCTATGCCGGGAACCGAAGAACATTTAATGGAGGAAATGCGCTCTGCATATGTTGGGATAGATCCTACTGCAGATTCACTTCATATAGGTCACCTGGTTGGGGTGATGATGTTAAAACATTTTCAGCTTTGCGGGCATAAACCTTATGCACTTGTTGGAGGTGCTACAGGTATGATCGGGGATCCATCAGGGAAATCTGCTGAAAGGAATTTACTTGATGAAAAAACTTTAAGACATAATCAAAATGCTTTAAAAGAGCAATTGTCCAGGTTCCTTGACTTCAATTCAGATCAAGGAAATTCAGCGGTTCTTGTAAATAACTATGACTGGATGAAAGATTTCTCATTTCTCGGTTTTATCAGGGATGTGGGAAAACATATTACTGTTAATTACATGATGTCTAAGGATTCTGTGAAAAAGCGCTTGTCTTCTGAATCTTCAGAAGGAATGTCTTTTACAGAATTCACCTATCAATTGGTGCAGGGTTATGACTTTCTTCACCTTTTCAGGGATAATGGATGTACGCTGCAAATGGGAGGAAGCGACCAGTGGGGTAATATTACCACTGGTACTGAGCTTATACGACGAATTGGAGATGGGAAAGGCTATGCAT
>CBDTXN010000078.1:0-13400 GCA_965364455.1 uncultured Flavobacteriaceae bacterium | reverse complement strand
GGATAAAAATCGAATAATTCCTTTTAAAAAAACAAAAGCGCCATCATGATGATGGCGCTTTTTATATCAAAATAAATTAAAAGGTTTTACGAGACTGCCTTCAATTTACTCATTGTTGATTTATTCAATTTATCATCTGCGTACTCACGGGTAACCGTAAAATGGCCCTCTTCGCTTTCAGGTAATTCGAACATTGCATCCGTTAAGATCGCCTCACATAGAGAACGCAATCCACGAGCACCAAGTTTATATTCTACTGCTTTATCTACGATATAGTCCAAAGCACCGTCGGTAATATCAAATTCGATATCGTCCATTTCGAACAGCTTCTTATACTGTTTGATGATCGCATTTTTTGGTTCAGTAAGAATTGCTCTTAAGGTTTTTCTATCCAGCGGATTCATAAAAGTAAGCGCTGGTAAACGTCCAATGATCTCAGGAATCAATCCAAATTCTTTAAGGTCTTTTGGAATGATATATTTCAACAAATTGGTACGCTCAATAGCATCTTCACTTTTGGAAGCGCTAAATCCTACAGCCTGCATATTAAGTCTCTTACTAATGATCCTTTCGATCCCATCAAAAGCTCCACCGGCAATAAAGAGAATATTCTCAGTATTCACCTCGATAAATTTCTGATCTGGATGCTTACGCCCACCTTTTGGCGGAACGTTCACGGATGTACCTTCCAGAAGCTTCAATAAAGCCTGCTGAACACCTTCTCCGGAAACATCTCTTGTTATGGAAGGATTATCACTTTTACGCGCGATCTTATCGATCTCATCAATAAAAACAATTCCTCTTTCTGCCTTCTCAGTATTATAGTCGGCTGCCTGAAGTAAACGGGTTAGTATTCCTTCAACATCCTCACCCACATAACCAGCTTCTGTTAATACTGTAGCATCAACAATAGCCAGAGGCACATTTAGCATTTTGGCAATAGTTCTGGCCATAAGGGTCTTACCGGTACCGGTCTCCCCCACCATCACTATATTACTTTTCTGAATCTCTACATCATCTTCACTCTCTGGCTGCAACAAACGCTTATAATGATTATAAACCGCTACAGACATCACCTTCTTGGTTTCTTCCTGCCCAATTATATATTCATCCAGAAATGTTTTAATCTTTTTTGGCTTACTTAGCATTAGGTCTGAAGAAAGCTCTCTTGCTTCTCCCTGCTTGGATTCCTCTACAACGATCCCATGAGCCTGTTCTATACACCGGTCACAGATATGAGCATCCAGTCCAGCTATAAGTAAGTTAGTTTCGGGCTTTTTCCTACCACAAAAGGAACATTCTAAATCTTCTTTCGCCATTATTTAAATTTTCGGTAATTACCGTTAAAACAGTAATTTACAATTTATCCTTCTCTTTTTAAAATCTCATCAATCATGCCATATTCCTTGGCTTTTTCAGCCTTCATCCAGTAATCACGATCACTATCCTCATGAACTTTATCATAAGTTTGACCGGAATGCTTAGCGATGATCTTATATAGTTCCTCTTTTAAAGTTATGATCTCCCTGGCCGTAATTTCGATATCACTAGCCTGACCCTGGGCTCCACCCATTGGCTGGTGAATCATAACGCGGCAATGAGGTAATCCACTTCTTTTTCCTGCTTCTCCTGCACATAATAGAACCGCTCCCATAGAAGCTGCCATTCCTGTACAGATAGTAGCTACGTCTGGCTTTATAAACTGCATGGTATCGTAAATACCAAGGCCTGCATAAACGCTACCACCCGGAGAATTAATGTATATCTGAATATCTTTTGAAGCATCTGTGCTCTCCAAAAATAATAATTGTGCCTGAACGATATTTGCAACCTGTTCGTTGATCCCGGTACCAAGGAATATAATCCTGTCCATCATCAACCTGGAGAAAACATCCATCGCCACAGCATTCATTTGGCGTTCTTCGATGATATTTGGGGTCATGCCTTGTGGCATCATGCTGCTAACAATCTTATCGTAATAATTGCTGTTTATGTTATGATCTGAAACAGCATATTTTTGAAATTCCTTTCCGTAATCCATCAATTTTTTCGTTGTTTTTCTAATCTTAATTAAAATTCCGCTTAAAACCAAAAAAGGCGTTACTCGATGTGAGATAACGCCTTAAAGATAGGTAATATATCGTAAAAAGGCCTACTTATATATTGCTTTCACAAATTCTTCGTAAGTAACTTCTTTTTCGTCGAATTTCATATTCTCCTTATAAAATTCAAGAAGTTTTTCGTTCATCAACTGCTCAGAAAGCCTCTTAACTTCATCCTGATTAGATAAGATCCTTGCAGCGATATCATCCAATTCTTTTTGAGAAGGATCCATCTGGCCAAATTGAGCCATTTGCTGCTTTATCTTTTCTGAAGCGAATGCCTTAAGATCGTTAAAATCTACATTAAGGTTATTGTCATTAACAACTTTTCCTTCGATCAACTGATAACGAAGTCCTTTTTCACTTTTTTCGTACTCTTCAACTGCTTCTTCTTCTGTTAATGGTTTTTCACCAACGGTCTGGATCCACTTCTGAAGAAATTCTTTTGGAAGTTCAAAATTAGTAGAGTCGATAAGAGCTTCGGTAATATCATTCATCAATTGCTGATCGCTCTGTTGCTCGAATTGCTTGGCTGCATCTTCCTTGATCTTTTCCTTAAGTTCGGTTACAGACTTTACATTGTCTTTTCCGAATAACTTATCGAATAACTCCTGGTCTAGATCTGCAAGTTCTCTTTCATTGATCTCAGAAATAGTGAATTCTACTTCGATATCAAGATCGTGAGCTTTATCATGCTCCACTTTAAGGTGATTCACTAGAGCGTGATCGTCTTCAAAAAGACCTTTTGTTTTAAGAGAAATAGTATCCCCTACTTTCGCTCCAACGAATTTATTAAGATTACGCTTTCCCTTAAGATTCTCAAGTTCGATAGTAGTCTCGTTCTCGATACCTTCTTCTTCATTCTTAAAAGTACCGGCAACAGTATCTCCTTCTTCAACCACATCTTTGGTCTTCAGTTTACCATATTGCTTCTGAATACTTTCTATCTGGTCGTTTACCATTTTCTCATCGGCAACGATATTATATTTGGTAACAGGTTTCTTAAGATCAAGATCTACATCAAACTCAGGCGCAAGACCTAATTCGAATTCGAAGCTATAGTTATCTTTTTCCCAGTCAAAATTCTCCTGCTCTTTTGGAAGAGGATTTCCTAAAACATCCAGTTTCTCTTCAGTAAGGTATTTATTCAAGCTATCCTGAAGCAATTTATTCACCTCATCTACCAATACAGCCTGGCCGTATTGCTTCTTCACCATCCCCATAGGTACGTGACCTTTTCTGAAACCGGGAATATTGGCATTCTTACGGTAATCTTTTAAAATCTTATCTACTTTACCGGCATAATCTTCTTTAGCGATATCAACTTTAACTACCGCATTTAATTCATCAATATTCTCTCTGGTAATATTCATTTTGATCTGTTATAAAAATTGGAGTGCAAAATTACGTTTTTTCTTAAAGTTTGCAAAGTTTCAAACTGTTGAAATTCAGTTAAATCTAATCTGTTTTCAGAATTGAAAAAAGCAAAGACTGCACCAAAGAGAGTAACAAACTAAATATTATGGCTATAAACCATCCATCTACATCAAAACCACTCACAAAGCCATCTGCCATAAATATGATAATAGCATTAATTACCAGTAGAAAAAGACCTAGCGTAAGAATGGTTACCGGTAGGGTAAAAAGAATAAGTAATGGTTTAACAATAAAATTAAGCAAAGCAAGAACCAGCGCTACGATAATTGCCGTCCAGTAGCTATCTACACTAATCCCCGGAAGGACCTTAGCCAGTATTACTACCGCAAGAGCAGTAAGTAATAGTCGAAGTATAAAATTCATAATTTTTATAAGGTTGGTTATTTAGTAAAGTTGCAAAAAAAAGGCCGGGAATATCCCGGCCTTTTTAAATTTTATGGCAAATTTAATATTACTGAACGTCCTGACTTAGTGTCACCGTTCCGTAATCACCAACATTTACATTTGGCACATCTGCACCGTAAGTAGTGTTGATCTCATTCACAATTTCATTTGCTATTACGGCGTAGCCACGCGGAGTTAAATGCACCCCGTCAAGAGAAAAAGCTCCTCCCTGAACAAACTGAGAAGAGATTGGAGTTCCCTGGTATAAAAGACCACCATCTGAATCGATTTGCTCTAAAAGTGAATTAGCATCTACTAGTCCAAGAGAATAATTATCTGCAATTCCCTGGATCGCCTGGTTATACATTGCAGTAGCTGTAGAAACAAGTTCCTGCTCGTCTGTAGTTAATACATGCTGATCTCCTAATGGAACCGAAACTCCATTTATAAGCATAGGATTATTATTAACCGTTGTTCCAATAAAAGAAGCTGAAGTTAATGGAATAAGGTCCTCAGAAGTCGCCTGTCTTAACTGACCTAAAAGACCAGCTGTTTGAGCGTCCAAGTTAAAAGGAGCCTGTTGTAAAATACCAGCAATATTAGTCAGGTCTTCGTCTGTAATAGTCACAAAGTTATTTGAACCGGCAGCGAAAGTGATCTTCCTGCTGTTAGCTTCAGCTTCAGTAAGAACTCCAGCCTGCACTAATCCTGGTAATATCTGTGTATTATAAGCACCAAACTGAGCATTCAAAGCTCCGGCAGTTGCTTCATCCAAAGGAATTGGATTTGTTGGAACAACCTTAAAAAATGGAATGTTAGCTACATTAGGAATATTGATCAAAACACCTTCAGCCCCAGCTCCTTCTGAGCCTGCCAGTTGCTGTACGATTGAATTGTACACGAAAGCAAAGGCATTTGGATCTGTGATATCGTTAGGTCCGTAAGTTGCAAAATCTGTATTATTCAACTGGTATTCTCCAGCTCCACCTGAAGTTGCAAAACTTAAAACATCATTATTACCAATCCATAAAGTAAAGAAAGTTGGATTTTGAGCTAGAGCATCCCCTAGAACTGTTGCGTTATCTTCACTGGCAAATCTTGCAAAGTATGGATTAGCTGCACCGGTTGAAACACCATTCACATTACCGTACCCTGGAGCTACCAGGTGATAAGACTTTGCACCAGGCACACCCATATTCCCGAATGAACCGGATAATCTATTCGCCACATCTGTAGTAGGTGCTGCACCTGTATATCTTGCCGGAGCAGGATTTCCTTCAGCATCTACTGCCAAAACAAATCTATTTTGAGCTATCACAGTTCCGCCAAGCAAAAGTCCACCAGCATTATCATTAACAAGAGGCTGGGTAAAGCCATCTGTATTTTGAGTCAAGGAAAATTTTTCAGCAAGAATATTAGGATATGAATTTTCCTGCCCGGTGATATAAAGTGCACCATCTGCATAACCAGCAGTAAGTGAGTTACCAAGAGCTACATAGTTAGAGAAGTCAGCTTCTCCATTTGCGTAAAAATCTCCGTCTTCGATAGAATTTTCCAGTTCCGGCTCACAGGATACGATTCCCAGGGCCAGAATAGCCATATATTTAAAATAGTTTTTCATCTTCTTCTTAAATTTTAATAGTTACACCAAGTCCAGGAACAAATGCACTTGACTTATAAGTACCCTCGAAAGGTACGTTTTGTCCATTTTCAGTATAGTAGTCATAAGACTCATCGATCTCCTCGAACCTACTATAAAGGAAAGAAGCATCGATAGCAACATTATCTGTTACGTTTACTGAAAGTCCTCCGGTGAAATTATTAGAATCGTTTCTCGGCGTTTCCGGAGCAAAATACCCAGACTGTACCGGAGATTCATCGAAATAATAACCAGCTCTAAGAGTAAAAGTTTCATTAGCAGTATACTGAAGTCCGAATCTATAAATAGAAGCGTCTTCATACTGTCTTGGGTTATTAGAATCTGGTATTCCAGGATTAGCGAAATCTACATCCAAAGATTCGTAAACACCCCAGAATGTTCTGTTATAATCAAATGCAAAAAGCCATTTATCATTTAGTTGATATGAAGCACCGATAGAAAGTTCTGCCGGAAGCGGTAAGGTTGCATCGAATTGAGTATCGGAAAACGGAGTTAGAGGTGAATTTGGAATATTCTCAAAATTAGCATCTCCATCTTCAGCCTCAACAAGGATTTCTGAACGATAATTAACACCAATTCTCAAACTATCAATAGGACTCCACATTGCCCCTGCAGACCATCCCCAGGCACTAACCCCCGAAGCATCTACAGTAACGTTTGAACGGTTACCCTCAAGATCGGTAAGGGTTCTGTTTAGATTTCTATTGAAATTTACAGATCCACTTACATATATAGGACCACCACCAACAGAAAGGTTATCGGTGATCTTATAAGAAGCTAACGCCTGCACATAAATTGCAGCCAATTCAATATCATTTACAAGGTGAGAACCAGCCCAATCTTTTTCCCAGGCAACAGAACTACCATAAGGAGTATATGCGGCAAGACCCACAGTGAATTTCTCACTTAACTTATAAGAGAAATAAGCATAAAATGGGGTTCCGGTAGGACTATCGGTTCTTGCCGATTGTCCAAACTCATCATTCTGCCAAACAACATCGGAAAATACGGCACTCACACCAACAGCAGCATTAATCTTGTTTTCAAGGAAAACCAGTCCGGCCGGATTAAAAAAGGCCAATTCTGCATTATTCACCACTGCCACTCCAGTGTGTCCCATAGCAAGTCCACGTTGACCCTGTAGACTTACCCTGTAACCACCGGCATAAGTAGTAGCCGTGGCCAATAAAACCAGGCCAAGTAAAAATAGTCTTTTCATAATTTAATTAGGATTATATTTTATATGTCTTAAAAAACTGTGGCCAAAAATAGCATAAAATAAACATTACGCAACATTTCACCCGATTTTATTATGCATACATAATAAATTTAGAAAGATTTTAAACAAATCTGATTACAGCCTCGTAAAAGGCTTTCATATTTTCAGCGTGAACCCAGTGACCAGCATCTGGTATTTGGTGAATTTCAGCAAAAGGAAACTGCCTTTTAATAGGCTCTTCATCCTCTGAAGTTATATAATCTGAATTCTCACCCTTAATGAAAAGTGTAGGACCATCATAAGATTTATCGACTGGCAAGGATTCTCCGATATTCTCGATATTAGCTTTTAAGGCATCCAGGTTAAGTTTTAGCGAGAGTTGATCTTTGGTTTTCCAGTAAAGGTTCTTCAGTAGAAATAACCGAACACCGGTTTCCTTTATATAGTCTTTCAGAAAATCCTCAGCATCACCTCTTGAGGTTAATTTTGCATCATCTAAAGCTGTTAACCCTTTTAAGATCTGCTGATGGTGCGGAGCATAATATTTGGGAGCTATATCTACAATGATCAACCTCTCAACGAGGCTTTCATATTCACATGCGGCCATCATCGCAGTTTTCCCGCCCATAGAATGACCAAGTAAAATGATATTTTCCAGGTTTTTGGATTCGCAATACTCCTTTAGATCTTCTGCCATTAGGGCATATGAAAAATCATCACTATGCGGACTTTTTCCATGGTTGCGCTGATCTATCAAATGAACCTCATAACCTTCTTTGGCAAACTGTTTCCCCAAGGTTTTCCAGTTATCGCTCATTCCAAGAAATCCATGTAGAATTAGAAATGGTTTACCTTCTCCTAAAATCGTAGAATGTAATTTCATATTATTTCAACAATTTTAAATATTCCTGAATCGTTTTTTCAAGACCAAGATAAAGCGCTTCCGAAATTAATGCATGACCAATGGAAACTTCAGCAAGGTGAGGTACATTATCCTTAAAGTATTTTAGATTCTGAAGTGAAAGATCATGCCCGGCATTTATACCCAATCCTAAACTATGAGCTAATTCAGCACATTCAGCGTAAGGCTTAACTGCTTCTTTATCTCCTTTGGCATAGCCAACGGCATAAGCTTCAGTATAAAGCTCGATTCTATCTGTTCCTGTTTTTGCCGCGCCTTCGATCATTTCCTCAACCGGGTCTACAAAAATGGAAGTCCTTATTCCTTTAGATTTGAATTCAGCAATGACCTCTTTTAAATAATCTCTATGCTTAACGGTGTCCCAACCGGCATTAGATGTAATTGCATCTTCAGCATCAGGGACAAGCGTCACCTGTGCAGGACTGGCTTTAAAAACAAGATCTTTAAACTGCTTTATAGGTTTCCCCTCTATATTAAATTCAGTTTTTAGAACAGGCTTTAAATCTGTTACATCGGAATATCGAATATGTCTTTCATCTGGCCGGGGATGCACAGTAATTCCCTCTGCACCAAAAGATTCAATTTTTTGAGCTGCCTCCACAACGTTAGGAACATCTCCTCCCCTTGCATTTCTTAAGGTGGCTATTTTATTGATATTTACACTTAATTTCGTCATTTCTACTTCATTTTATTAACAAAAATACAAAGTGCAGCCTGCTTCAATGAATTTTATTTTGATTAATTTGCAGAAAAGGAAATGATAAGATGAGTTTGCAAAAGCACATATTAAATGATGTAGATATCTTAAGCCTTTCAGATAAAATTGGTGATATTCAGGAGCTTTTTAATCAGCTAACCTACACACATTTGCCGGTAGAGGATGAAGGTGCATATATTGGTTGTATTTCTGAAAATGACGTGAGATGTTTTGAAAATGAAAAATCTCTAGAGGAATACCGTTATGCCCTTGAAGGATTTTATGTTAGAGAAAGTAACTACTGGCTGGATAGCCTCGAAGCTTTTGCACAAAACAACTCGAACATCCTCCCTGTCCTGGACGAACACAACTCTTATATGGGCTATGTTGAGCTAAACGAGATGATCTCACTGTTCAAGGAAACTCCTTTTTTGCATGAGCCAGGGAACATTTTAGTAGTTGAAAAAGCCTTTAAAGACTATACTTTTGGAGAGGTTTGCCAGATCGTAGAATCACATAATGCCCATCTTCTTGGCGCATTCGTTTCCAGAATGGATGATGAGATGGCTGAAATAACTTTAAAGATAACACCATCAGGAATGAACGAGATCCTGCAGTCCTTCAGAAGATATGGTTACATTATTATTTCTGAACATCAGGAGGACACCTTCAATAAAAACCTGAAAGATCGTTCTAAATATCTTGACAAATACCTGAACATATAATTTATGAAAATAGGCATTTACGGTCAGTTTTACCACGCCAATGCTGCTCAATACATAGGTCAGCTCCTTGAACTCCTGGATAAAAAAAATATCGAAGTACTTATCGAAGAAGAATTTCTCAAATTGATAAGAACTAATAATAGTATAGAAAAAGATTACGGTCATTTTAGCGCCTTTGAAGAACTGGATAATTCATTCGATCTATTTTTCTGTATTGGAGGAGATGGAACTATTTTAAAATCTATCAATTATATCAGGAACCTTGATATTCCCATTGTAGGAATCAACACAGGAAGACTTGGATTTCTGGCAACTATTCAAAAAGAACAAATTGAAAGCACCTTAGATGAGATACTGGATAAAAAATTCAGCCTTTCACCAAGATCGGTATTAACTATTGAAACAAATCCAAAAAGTTATGACCCGGTATTTTCACATATCGCCTTGAATGAGATCGCAGTTAGCCGTAAGAATACAACCTCGATGATCACTGTAGACACATGGCTGGATGATCAATACCTTACTTCTTACTGGGCCGATGGGCTCATTATTTCTACTCCAACCGGTTCAACCGGATACTCTCTTAGCTGTGGAGGCCCTGTAATCACGCCAGATGCAGACTCTATTGTGATAACTCCAATAGCACCACATAACCTAAATGCCCGTCCTCTTGTAATTAAGGATCATACAAGAATAAAATTAAAAGTTTCAGGCCGGGAGGAGACTCATTTAGTTTCTATGGACTCCCGTATAGCCACTCTGGAAAACGATACTGAGATCATTATCACAAAAGCACCCTACACCATTAATTTCGTAGAACTTAGGGAAGATAGTTTTTTAAACACACTTCGAAAAAAACTTCTTTGGGGCGAAGACAAGCGGAATTAAGCAATAAAATCCTATAATTAGTGTTTATACTTATGCACAAATCTGCTCAAATTATTGCAGGGCAATCAGAATTGTTATATTTGCAAACTTTTGAAAACCTATGAGGTACCTTATCGCATTTGTAGTGATGGCATTTTTTACAACTAGCACATACTCTCAACAAGTAGAGATTGGAGCTTTTGGTGGAGGTGCAAACTTTATTGGTGACGTTGGTAAAACCAATTACATTCTACCAAACACCCCGGTTGGAGGTCTAATTGCTAAATGGAACAGAAGCGCAAGACATGCGTTAAGGTTAACTTTGCTTTATGCTAAAATATCTGCAGATGACGCAAAATCATCTGATACAAGAAGACAGCAGCGTGGCTACTCTTTTGATAATACTATTGCGGAAGCTTCCTTAGGAATAGAATTTAATTTCTGGGAATTTGATCTTACCAATCCATTACCGCAAAGCACACCATACCTCTATACTGGTCTTACTTATTTTAGGGCAGATCATGTTTGGTTAAAAAATGGAAGGGGTAACAACCTCGTTAACGAAGGCACCAACTGGGACTTTGCTATTCCAATGGTAATGGGATATAAGGAAGCTGTTACAGAGCACATCATAGGTGCATTTGAAATTGGCGCGAGATATACGTTAACAGATAATCTTGACGGTAGCTGGCCTGAGGAGTACTTAGGAAGAAGAGAACCTTCTGCTGAATTTGGAAACAGAAATACTAATGACTGGTATGTATTTACCGGTATAACATTCACATTTACTTTTGGCCGAAAGCCATGTTATTGCTTTTAAATGAATTATAAAGACAATTTAAACCTTGATAAACTGCCTAGACACATTGCCATAATTATGGACGGTAATGGTCGTTGGGCTAAGCAAAAAGGTTTCCTCAGGGCTTCCGGGCATAAGGAAGGCACCAAAGCAGTGAGGGATGTTGTTGAAGGCTGTGCTGAAATTGGGGTGGAAAACCTAACCCTTTACGCATTTTCTACTGAAAACTGGAACCGCCCAAAACTGGAGGTCGACACCCTTATGAAACTTTTGGTCTCTTCCTTGAAAAAGGAGATCAAAACTCTTAAGGATAACGATATAAGGTTAAATTCCATTGGAAATATTTCCAGTTTACCGAAAAAAGCCAGAAAAGAACTTGAGGATGTAATTGAAAAGACATCTGACAACAAGAGAATGACTTTAACACTAGCTTTAAGCTACGGCAGCCGGGAAGAAATCACCAAATGTTTTGCCCAGATTGCTGCCAAAATAAAAAGTGAGGAATTATCCCTTGATGCAGTTGATGAATCCGTTATAAATGAGCATCTTTACACCCGAAATTTGCCAGATGTAGATCTATTGATCCGCACCAGTGGCGAACAACGCATAAGCAATTTCCTGTTATGGCAAATTGCCTATGCCGAATTGTATTTTACGAAAATCTTATGGCCAGATTACAGAAGAGAAGATCTTTTTGAAGCCATATACAACTATCAAAACAGAGAACGACGATTTGGAAAAACAAGTGAGCAACTCAGTTAGTGCATTCATGACGAAAAAGATATTTACACTTTTTGCAATTTGTTTCATATTCAGTATAGCTGCCAAAGCACAAGACCTACCCCTTGGAGATTCTAAAAAGTATACCATTGGCGAAATAAAAGTTACCGGCACCACTACCTATAATGAGCAAACGGTTATCACATATACCGGTCTTAAGGAAGGGGATGAAATTTTTATTCCCGGTGAAAGATTACGTGATGTAATTAATAAGCTATGGAAACTTGATCTTTTTAGTGACATTAATTTTTATATCACCAATGTAGAAGGCAATGTCGCAGATCTTGAACTGGAGATCAAGGAAGTACCGGTACTAAATCAGGTTACCGTAACAGGAATTAAGAAAAAAGGCGACAAGGAAGAACTTATAGATGAGAACGATCTTAAGCCCGGGGTTAAGGTTACAGAAAACCTTTTAACTACCTCCAGAAACTATATTGAGAATAAATATAAAAAGGAGGGTTACTTCAATGCCGATGTAGATATTCGAATTTCTGAAGTTGTAGACACTACCAATTCCAATAAGGTGAATATGGTGGTTAACGTGGACCAGGGAGACCGTGTTAAGATCTCTGACATTGAATTCGTTGGAAACGACGAACTGTCAGATGCGAAGCTTAAACGCAACATGAAAAATACGAAGCAAAAGAATCTTTTCAGATTCTGGAAGCGATCTAAGTTCGTAAGAAACGACTATCAGGATGACAAAGAGTCGATAATTAACAAATACAAGGAAGAAGGTTATAGAGATGCCAGAATTACTTCTGACACCCTTATTAAAAAAGATGATGAAAACGTAGCACTTAGGCTAAACATTGAAGAAGGAAACCAGTATTATATCGGTAATATCGACTTCCTGGGAAATATCAACTATTCAGATGCTCAGCTTAACCGATTTTTAGGTGTTAAAAAAGGAGATGTTTACAACGGTGTTCTACTTGATGAAAGAGTTCAGGGAAGAGAACCAAATAAGGTTTCTATCGCCAATGAATATCAAAACAACGGTTACCTTTTCTCTAATATCGATCTGGTAGAAACTAATGTTTATAATGACACCATCGATTTTGAAATTAGAATTGTAGAAGGTAAGGAAGCTTATTTCGATGAGATAAGGATAACAGGAAACGATAAAACAAAGGACCACGTAATATATCGTGAACTTAGAACAAAGCCGGGACAAAAATACAGTCAGGAAGCAGTTGTAGCAACCGTTCGTGAATTAGGTGCTCTCGGATTCTTCGATGCCGAGCAATTAAATCCAGAATTTGTAGATCCAGATCCACGTGAAGGAACTTTAAGCCTGGAATACCAGGTTGTAGAAGCAGGAGCCAGCCAGATCGAACTTCAGGGAGGTTACGGTGGAGGTGGCTTCATTGGTACTTTAGGTCTTTCTTTTAATAACTTCTCTATACAGGGAATTTTTGATAAAGATGCCTACAGACCGATCCCAATGGGTGACGGACAGACATTATCATTAAGAGCTCAGGCCAGTACATTCTATCAGACTTATAGTCTTTCATTTAGAGAGCCATGGCTAGGTGGTAAAAGACCAGTAAGTCTTTCTACTTCTTTCAGCTATACAAGGCAGTTCTTATTTGATCCGGTAGAAAGAGAAGCAGATAAATCAAGAAGTTTTGACATTCTTGGGGTAAGCATAGGTCTTGCAAAAAGACTTACCGATCCAGACCAGTATGTAACTGTTTCTAATGTCGTTGGTTTCCAGAGATATGACCTGAATAACTACAACACCGGGTTATTCACCTTTGGAGACGGTCACTCTAATAACCTATATTATCAATTAGGAATCA
>CBDTXN010000077.1:0-13519 GCA_965364455.1 uncultured Flavobacteriaceae bacterium | reverse complement strand
TAGAGCCTTCATGAAAAACAACGGCGATACCAATGTTGGCCCAACCAAGGATGGTGGCAGGAAGCAGAAGAGCTACCACACCGAGGCTTATCCATAAATTCTGTTTCACGATCTGCTGTGCCTTTCGGCTTAAGGCAATGGCAAAAGGAAGTATTTCAAGTTTATCTGCCATAAGAGCAATGTCGGCCGTTTCAAGGGCAACATCACTACCCGCTGCCCCCATAGCGATCCCTACGGTGCTATTAGCCATAGCCGGCGCATCATTCACGCCATCCCCTATCATTGCTATCTTATTCTCTTCTTGCTTTAATTGCTTTATTCTCTCCACTTTTTCCTCCGGCAGCAAATTTCCATGAGCATTGGTAAGGCCGATTTCTGAAGCAACCGCATCGGCAACTGCCTGGTTATCCCCAGTGAGCATGATCATTTTCCTAATACCGATCTTTTTAAGTTTGGCCAGGGTAGGTTTCGCAGACTTTCTTGGCGTATCCATTAATCCAAGTATACCGCTGAATTCATTATTATTCTTAATGAGCATCACCGTTTTCCCATCATTTTCCAGGTCTTTCACCTTTTCTCTAACTTCGACCGGAACTCCTCCTGATTCCTCATATAATTCAAGATTTCCGATCTGAACTACTTCACCTTCTACCCTCCCCTGGATTCCTTTTCCCTGAACGGCTTCAGAATGGGTTACTTCCGGAATACCATTTAACTGGTTCATTTTCTCTTTACCATCCCTAACAACAGCCTTAGCCAGCGGATGATTGCTGGAACTCTCCAGAGCGATCACTTTTCTTAAGAATTCATCATTAGATAGTCCATTCAATAATATAAGATCGGTGAGCTTTGGTTTTCCTTCGGTAAGGGTACCGGTCTTATCAAAAGCAAGTGCCCTTAAGGTTCCAAGATCCTCCAGTGGCTTCCCTCCTTTTATAAGCACTCCTCCTCTTGCCGCTCGGGCAATCCCACTTAAAACAGCAGAAGGTGTAGAAATAGCCAATGCACAGGGACTTGCTGCCACCAGGGCCGCCATAGATCGGTAGAAACTATCCTGCCATTGCTCATCTACAACCAGAAACGCGAAGTTCAATAATACAATTAAGACCAATACAGCCGGAACATAATACTTTTCAAATTTATCGGCTAGCAACTGTGTAGGTGACTTTTTCTCCTGAGCCTCCTGCACCATGGTGATCAAACGGTTAAGGGTAGAATCATGAGATTCTTTAATAACCTTCACCTCTATGCTACTGTCGCCATTAATGGTTCCCGCATAAACCCTACTTTTTGTAGGAATCTGATCATCTGAAGTGTATTTCTGTTGAGGATCCTTTACCGAAATCTTATCCACCGGGATACTTTCACCTGTTATAGGCGCCTGGTTAATGCTAGCCTTTCCTTTAATAAGTACACCATCTGCAGCTATAGCAGAATTAGGCTTAACCCTTATAATATCTCCTACTTTAAGATCCTTAATATCTACTTCAACATAATCTGCACCCTCTTTTTTCAGGGCTATTTTAGGAGATAATTTAGTTAGTGATTCTATAGATTTTGTGGCTTTGTCCATTGCCAGGTGCTCCAGGGCATGCCCCAGACTAAAAAGAAATAGAAGAAGAGCCCCTTCGGCCCATTTATCTAAAAAAGCTGCGCCAATTGCCGCTACCAGCATCAAAAAGTCGATTTCGAAGCGGCCTTTTGAAATTTCGGAAATTGCTTCTTTTAACGTATAGTATCCTCCAAAACCATAAGAAATAAGGAATGGAATGAGCACATAAATAATTGACAGATTAGAAAAATTATCCAGTAAAAAACCGGTAACCAGAAAAATTCCGCTTAATACCGCGAAGATCAACTCTGTTCTCTCTCCAAAAATACCGTCATTATGAGGTTTGCAGCAACCGTGATTATGATTTGACATATACCTATTCCAATTTAGGGACTAAGATAAGCTGAAAAACTTGCAACCTAAGTGCATTATTCTTTAGCACTGCATTTATCGCAAATGCCTTTAATAACAAGATTTATATCCTTACTAATATACCCCTGAGGTAAACTAATATGGGGAATCTTATGATCTGTCAAGCAAACAGTTTCCTGGCAATTATCACAATGAAAATGCAAATGCAGATCTTGCGGCATACCGGTTTCGGCTACTTTTTCATCGAGGGCATATTTTGAAATACCGGTACCGTCATCGATCTGATGTACGAGCCCATTTTTTTCAAAAGTTTTAATAGTGCGATATAAAGTTGTTCTTTCAGATCTGTCAAAACCGGCCTCAAGGTCGTTCAAAGTGACCGCCACTTCCCTGTCTCTTAAAAACTTATATACAAGTAGCCTGATAGCCGTAGGCCGTATATGGTGATTCTTTAAAACTAACTCTATTTCGTTCATATCTGGAAGAACTTACACAAAGTTAGGGCGAAAAGTATAAAAAATGGAAGTGGTTACTTTTTAAATAGAGATTGAGGGAAAAGTTCTAAGTTTCAGAATAGACGTTCTCTTCCAAACAACATTTACAGATCTTCGCTCTAGAAACCTGTAATTTTTCCTTTACTGAAGAAAGTGCCATATTTCCATTAGGATAGATACCAAGGTATACCCTCCCTAAAACATCAGGTAGATCCTTACAGCCTTCGGCATGTACCTTTATTATCCCTCTTTCATCAGGGTACTTACTGGAATAATAATATTGCATGACGCAATTTATTTTGAATTTAAATTACGTAATATACTTTTCCAGCTTTTTTTTAATGTTTTTAATCAAAAAATGTTAAAAATTTAAGGTTACAAACCTTTTGGAACCGGATTGATTTTTAGTAGTTAGAATCATTACTTCAATGATAAAATTTGAACAGGAATAGTAAAATATACCATGTAAAAATCATTCAATAATCCAAATGAGAAATTACTGATTTCAAGACAGATATAATTATAAAATATTGATTTTCAGCATTTACATTTAATCAAAATGAACTGAAGAGAAATAAAAAAATGGCAATTCAACAATTGAATTGAAAAGTATAATGGATATAGATCAGTCCCATTTAGCATAAAATCAGGGTTTCAAGATCTTGAACCATGAAATATTGAGATTGTAAGGTTTGTTGCTATTAGTTCAGGAATTAAACCTTCAGAAATTTAAAGGCTTTGTAATTCCAGCACCCAAAAACCTATGATCAGGATAAGCGAAATAAACATTCCGCCGAAGATCATAAACAGCCCACGGCTTTCAACCTTCAGGTTTTGAAACTCATCATCCAGTATCTGTCTTTCAGCCTGTTCCATTCTTAGGTAATTTGATATCCCTAATTTGGAAGCAACCTTCCCCCTGGGCGTAAGGTGGATTTTTCCTCTGCGGTTAATAGTAATCAAATCGTTTTCTCGTAGGGTATTAATAAAACTTATGGAAGAATTCTGTCTAAGTTCAGACACCATCATACCCTCACGAAACTCAGTACTTTTTACTTGTGTATCCATATTAATATTTCATTAACTTTTAATACTTCTAATTAACAAAAATTAACTTGAGGAGCCAAGAATACTACTCTAGCTATTATCAACATATTATCAACCGCTATTAACAATTCCCTCTCAATTTCAGCTATACTGATGAACATCATTTTTTAAACCTCAACCCTGTTCTAATTTTACAGAGATCAAATTATTGTGGTCATTTTCTTAAATCCTTAAAATTATTTAGTCATGATCAATATTCTTATAGCAACCGACTTTTCAAAAGAGGCATATTGCGCTCTTTATTATGCTACCCGTCTTTTTGAGCATCAGGATTCAAAATTTTATATCGTCAATTTTTATGGTGAAGAGATACATACCAGTATCTATAGTCTCTTAAATGAAGAAGAATCCATCAAAATTCCTGAATTAAGGCAGAATTCACAATTGGCCAGTCAGGAAACCATACATCATATTATAAGAGATAGTGGGCTTAAAAGGGAAAGATTCGAGACCATAAGTTCTGAAATGAAGCTAACACAGGGATTAGATGAAATTATTATGAATAAGGAGATCGACCTTGTGGTTATGGGCACCAAAGAACATTCGGGCACTTTAAATAGTATTGTAGGCACTCATACGACCAAAACGATCGACAAATCTCTTCCAGTTCCCTTACTAATTGTTCCCAGGGAACTTGATTTTACTCCACCGGTACATATTGGTTTTGCCAGTGAACTTATTTATGATCTAAATTTTGATTCCTTAAAGCTGGTTAAAGACATTGCTGAAAATTTTGGCTCGCAGGTAACCGTTATTCATGATGGTGAAGAAACCGAGGTTTCCCAGAGGCAATGGAAAAATTTTAATTCCTTTAAAGCATATTTTGCAGAAGTTCCTGTGGACCTGGAGTTTGCGTCCAGTCACCTAGAAGTATCAAAAACTGTAGCTGATTTTGTAAAAAACAATAATATAGACCTGTTAAGTATGGGTTATTACAAACATTCTATTCCCGGCAGTTTATTCAGAGAACCTATTGTAGAAAAAATAGACCGGCATTTATCATTTCCTTTCCTTGTTTTACCTGAAAAGGCTTAAAGAATTTGAATTAGCTAAATATGAAAGGTTGAAAATGAAAAGCGGCCGTCTAAAATAATCAGGCGGCCGCTTTAAGATTTTTATAATTGAATTATCAGGCATCCGTAAGGATCGCAGCATCAATTCTTGCCAGAAGGTCATTCCAGTGAAACCTGGTAAGCTGATGATTTACACGATTCTTTCTTCGGTTAATATCAACCTTAACCTGCTCCAATTCTCCTCTCATCAGAGCCATAATATCAGATTTAAGCACCTCATCATTTTCTCGTTCCTTTAACTCATGAAGGTAAGCAGCGGCTATATCTACGTAAGATCTTTGCAGGTTTCTCCTGTATGCATCTGTCTTATCCGAATTGTAAAGCTCACTGAAAATCCCTTTTCTAACATCCTGCATCATCTCCAGAGCGGTATAGGCATCTTCGCCATTTACTTCTTCATTGGTAATCATTCTATTTAATCTATCTTTTTCCAGCAAGCCTTCCAAAGCCCTGGTTTGAATAGACTGAATCCTATTGATAGCTTCTGAAGATTCAATCCTTCCCAGAAGATCCTGATCCAGCATCCATTTGGGAGTCGAAAAAGCTTCTTTATTCAGGAATTTAACGGCCTGCTTCTGAATATTTTCAGGTACCGGCTCATATACCACTCCAGACTGATCTGAAGTTTTTCGTGTTTCGTAAACCCCGCCAACATTTGTAACAACATGAGATAGATAACCTCTCCACATATAGCCCAATTCCCGGTAAACCTCTGCCAGGTCCTCATAGCCATATCCATCTTTAGAAGTCCACTCCACAAGATTAGGAACAACCCTCCTTAAATTGGCGATACCATATTCACTGGCTTTTATTTGATCGTCACCTAAACTTTCACGTTGAGACTGCGGATCTGCCCCAGAATATCCATTTCCAAATTCATATACAGGATCTCCTGCTTTTTCAAGTATCCAATTATCCAGGGTAGATTTTTCTTCCTGGGCCGAATCAGCTTCTGGCAGGTATCTGTAACCCCAGTTTATAGCATAAAGATCGTAAGGCCCCATCATCCTTATAAAACGTACATTCTCATCTCCAGGTTGAGCAACATAATTCACCCTTGCATAATCCATTATGGAAGGGGTTAACCCATATTTCTTAGTGAATTCAGCAGATCTTAAAGAGTCGGTGGGATAAGCCGAACTGGCTTTCATGTTATGAGGCAGACCCAAAGCATGCCCAACTTCATGAGCGATCACCATACGCATCATCTCACCTATTTCAGATTCAGGAGTATTCAAAGTCCTGGCATTTGGATTCTGAGCTCCGGCTTCGATCATAAACCGGTTACGATAAGACCTCAAATGATTGTGGTACCAGATAATATCACTTTCGATGATCTCCCCGGTACGAGGATCGGTAACAGATGGCCCCACCGCATTTCTGGTAGTACTTGCTACATACCGAACAACAGAATAACGTACATCCTCAGGACTGAATTCAGGATCTTCTTCCTTGCTCGGTGGTTCCTTGGCGATAATTGCATTTTTAAATCCTGCCTTTTCGAAGGCTACATTCCAGTCTTCTATTCCCTGTTTAAAGTAAGGCCTCCATTTTTCAGGAGTCGCCGGATCGAGATAGTAAACAATAGGCTTCACAGGTTCTACCAATTCTCCCCTTTTATAAGCTTCAATATCTTTCGGAACCAGTTTCCACCGGCGAATGATCTCATAATCATCTGCCTTAAGTTCTTCAGAATTATAATCATACTTGTCTATGGTAAACCAGCCTACGCGATGATCGGCCAATCTTGGCTGCATCTTTTCGTCCGGTAATAAGATCATAGATTGATTCAAAAGCATTGAAATAGTCCCGGCCTGATCTCTTTCCGGCGGGGTTTCAGCCTCATAGGTCATGACATGTTTCACTTCAATATTCTGTGGATATGAACTCGCAGATTCAATATAAGACCTGCTTTTATCAAGTTTTTTTACTTTGTATCTCTTTCGTAAACTAGAGGAGATCCCATTTATCGCATCCACTTCATTCTCAAATAAGCCGCTGGCATCAATTACCACGCTTGTAGAATCGGCGTTCCAGGCCTCTATTTTCGAACTGAAAAGTATCGGAAAGAAATTATTTGCCTGTACCGACTTATATATTGGTGACTCTTCATCGCTCTGGTTCTCGAAGCTTATCACCTTTACGTCCACATTGCCGTTACGCTTCACCCAGCGCACTACCTGTTCATTTACCTTGGAACCGGCATTCACGTACCCACCACCAAATCCCGATGGTACACCCGCGATCCTGCTCACCAGCAACATATCTTTTTCAAAAAGTTCTTTCGGGATCTCGAAGTAAAGTTTATCGTCAACGAAATGGGTAGTAAATAATCCTTCGTCAGTTTTTGCCTCGGAAGTAATGACTTCGGTGTACTCCTTTAGATCTGATTTCTTCTTATCATTTTTTGGAGCTTCCTGGGTAATTGGCTGGGGAGATTTACAGCCGACACTAAAAGCCGCAAATGTACCCAGTAATAGTATTTTCCTGATCATGTATAAAATTTTGCTCCCGAAGATAACGAAAGCAAGGCAAAAGCTAAAAACCAAAATCTTTGGAGACCTCTTGAAATCAATTCTGGAATATTTTAATTACAAAATAGAGCATTAAATATTGATATTGCGATTTGAAATTTCGGGAGCTATAAAAACTGAAGTGTAAGAATGAAATATATAGGTGTAGATGGTTGTAAAGAAGGCTGGATCTCTGTTTGTTCGGAATCTGGAGAAATTTTAGTTTTCAGGCATATCCGGGAACTGGTTTCTCATAACCAGGGTGATTTTTTAATGTTCATTGATATTCCCATTGGCCTGGCCAGTGCAAAGAATAAAAACCGGAATTGCGAAAAAGAAGCCAGGAAACTGCTTTCAGCCAAAAAAAAGTCAAGTGTATTTCCTGTCCCCTGCCGGGAGAGCCTGGAAGGGAAAAATTACGAGGAAGCTAAAAGCATTAACCGAAACGTGCTGGGTTGCGGGATCTCGAAGCAAACATGGTTCATCATGCCCAAGATCAAAGAGGTGAACAGCTTATTGATCAAAAATAGATCTTTAAGGCCGTGCATAAAGGAGTCCCATCCGGAGATATCTTTCAAGTATTTGAATATGGGTGTTCCGCTGTTGCATTCCAAGAAGACAGAACAAGGAGTTTCAGAAAGGATGGAGATCCTCAAGAAGTACAAAGAAAACTCCCTGGCTATTTTTAAGGAGGCACTATTGACCTATAAAAGAAAAGAGGTAGCAAAAGACGATATCCTGGATGCCCTTTGCCTGTCTATTACCGCGGAACTTTCAGTGAATCATGGCCGTAGTGTTCCGCTTCAACCTAAAAAAGATGAATTCGGAATTGAGATGGCGATACATTATTCAACAGGGTTTTAAAACCTGAAAACAATTATAAAATGAAAATGCCCGATATCTTTATTTTGATACCGGGCATTTAAATTATCATAGGATTGAACCGTCTACTCGTCTTTAACGTCGTACCTATCTAGCATCATCACTTTGTCCCATGCTTTCACAAAATCTTTCACGAAACGCTCCTGTCCATCCTGAGCGCCATATACTTCGGCGATATTTCGCAATTGCCCGTTGGATCCGAAAATAAGGTCACAACGCGTTGCCGTATATCTAGTGTTTCCGGTCTCACGATCTTTAATATTGAAAAGCATTTTTTTGTCATCCTGCGGAACCCACTCATAGTCCATGCTTAACAGCACCTTAAAGAAATCGTTGGATAAAGTTCCCGGGCGATCGGTGAAAACTCCATGTTTAGAATGATCAAAATTCTGATCCAGTACCCGAAGACCACCGGTTAGAACGGTCCATTCTGGCGCACTTAGTGTGAGCAACTGTGCCCGGTCCAGGAAAATTCTTTCGGCAGGTATATGATAGCCCACGTTATCATTATGGTAATTTTTAAATCCGTCTGATACCGGTTTCAGCCAATCAAAGCTTTCCACATCTGTCTGCTCCTGGGTTGTATCTGTACGGCCAGGAGTAAAAGGTACATCCACATGAAAACCGGCATCTTTAGCTGCTTTTTCAATGGCGGCGCAACCTCCAAGAACCACAAGATCTGCCAGGGAAACTTTTTTATTTCCAGATTGATCTCCGTTAAAAGTATCTTTAATAGCTCTCAGGGTTTTCAGTACTTTATTCAGTTCCTTCGGTCTGTTAAGTTCCCAGTTATTTTGAGGCTCCAAAGCGATACGTGCTCCATTGGCACCACCACGCTTATCTGAATGGCGATAAATAGCCGCTGCAGACCAGGCTGCAGAAACCAGAGCAGAAACCGAAAGACCGCTTTCCAGGATCTTATTTTTCAGACCAGAAATATCAGCTTCCTCAATAAGATCAAAATCTCTTTTTGGAACAGGATCCTGCCAGATCAAATCTTCTTCGGGAACTTCCGGTCCCAGGTATCGATCTTTTGGCCCCATATCTCTATGTGTTAATTTGTACCAGGCTTTAGCAAAGGCATCGGTGAAATAATCGAAATCATTCAGGAATTTCTCACATACCTCGCGGTAAGCCGGGTCTTCCTTTAAAGCAAGATCTGAGGTCATCATCATTAGATCGTTCATCTTCCCTTCCTCGTGAGCATCTGGCGTTTTTGGAGCGTTTGGATCTACAGGCTTCCATTGGATGGCTCCGGCAGGACTCTCCGTCTTCTCCCATTCAAATTTGAATAGGTTGATCAAATAGTTATTATCCCAGTTTGTAGGATCTGGCGTCCACGAACCTTCAATACCGTTGGTCATCGTATACTTTCCAAAACCTGTTCCTTCCGGATTTTGCCAGCCCATACCCATTGCTTCCAATGGTGCAGCTTCAGGAGCAGGACCAATTTTTTCTGCACTTACCTTTCCGTGGCTTTTTCCGAAGGCATGCCCACCTGCGATCAAGGCTACGGTCTCTTCATCGTTCATCGCCATACGCTTAAAAGATTCACGTATCGCCATGGCAGAATCCAGAGGTTTCCCATTTCCTCCCGGACCTTCTGGGTTCACATAGATAAGTGCCTGGTGGGTCGCTGCTAACGGGTTTTCCAGGTCGCGGTTTGGATCTGAAGGCTCACCTTTCCAGCGCAAAGTCTGGGTTACCATTTCCTCGGGATGACCGTCGTAGTACTCTCCAACGTTAGATTCTTTAAAAGGTTTTCCGTTCCAGAATTCCGGTCCCCAGTAGGTACTGCGATCTGGTTCCCAGGCATCGCGACGCCCACCGGCAAAACCAAAAGTCGGGAAATTCATGATCTCAAGAGCGCAGTTCCCGGTAAGCACAATAAGATCTGCCCAGGAAAGGGAAGCTCCATATTTTTGTTTTATAGGCCAGATAAGTCTGCGGGATTTATCGATATTTCCGTTATCCCACCAGGAATTAAGAGGAGCGAAACGCTGCATGGCCTGCCCTGCACCTCCACGACCATCGGCGATACGGTAAGTACCGGCGGAATGCCAGGCCATACGTATCATTTGCGGACCGTAATTATTATAATCTGCCGGCCACCAGTCTTTTGAATCGACCAATAATGCCTTTATTTCTCTTTTAAGTTCCTGAAGATCGATCTTATTGAAAGCCTCTTTATAATTTTCATCGCTTAGGGGATTGGCAACGGGTTGTTCCTGGTGCAGTAATTCTACCTGTAAACGGTTTGGCCACCAGTCGTCTATTTGTGGCGAAGTTCCAATGGCACCGCCCACCCTGGTTCCTCTAAAAGGACACTGGGCCAGGTTTTCTGGATTATCCATGTTTTTCATAATAATAAGATATTGTTGGATAAAAAATTGAGTTTAATGTTGAATGCCTAGTATCTTTCCCGGTTAAAAATTTCAGAAATAAGTCTGAAAAGCCAGCCTGATGATCCCAATATCGGAGAGAAGAATTGATCCTTTATTTAACGGATATTGAAATTGAAGAAGAAAAATATAGTCGTTGGTTAAAATTAATTTTAAAGGAATAATTTATGAAGATACTGATGAATATTCGGTGAACTCTCGTTAAACTTTCTTTAAAGTATCAGGAAATTCATGTGGCGTTTAGAACCTTCTTAATTGGGGAGGCATTAATTCTCCTGTGGAAAAATCTAAAAAATCTGATTATTTAAACCTGTCCGTATATCGGCTTGATAAAGGCCCCGTTTAAAAACTTTTTGGTTTCGATCTCGCTCTGCAGGATAATACCCCTGGCCTGACCTTCCAGCAGAAGCATGGCAGATTGCAGCAAAGGAGCAGCGGTGGTAGTTTGGATAGCCCTTAACTTATGCTTCCCTATCATTTGAGGCAAGATCCTATTAGAAACTTCAATTTTACGCCTGATGCCTTTCTCATCCTTTCCTTCTGCCGAAGCATAAAGAATGATCTGGTCTTCCTCGATAGGAGGGATCTCCGCCTGCATTTTATCCTGCAACTCTTTTATAATTTCGGGACTATCGCCAATTAAACCTATCTGCTTGTCTACCCAGGCATAATGCCCCGGAAACCTCAGCGTTTTATAATCCAGTGATCTCACTTTATTTTTTAGGCTTTGAGGCAGATCGGCCGCTCCCCCGGAGGTTAGATCTTCTTCGTAAGTTTTTCCATTGATGATTACACTGGCCCTTTCTGAAAGGGACGCCAGGGAGGTCTCTTTGAAATCACGGATCACCACGGCATCTTTCAGGTATTCTGTAGCGACTCCCACGGGGCTCCAGGTGAAGCCGTAATAATGTGGCGCTACCGCATGTTTGGTCAGCGCGCCAACTTTAAGGGCGATAGTATCAACTTTTTCGACATTGTATTTTTCACAGAATTCCAGGAAAAGATGATTTCCCAACACATCAATATAGCCTGGGGCAAGTCCGGTTTGCAAGAGAAAACCAGTTTCCGCATCTTTTGCCAGTTCTTTGATGGTTTCGGTTTCGGAAACATACTCAGTAAGATTAGCATAATGCATTTTGAAATCCTTCGCCAGCTGAGCCATTTCTGGAGCAAGGCTTCCCGGAAGGCAATCCAGCAGGATATCTGCCTTTTTCAGGGCTTTCTTTAAGTCGGTTTCGATTTTCCTTTCCGGCAACTTAAAACATTCGATCTGAATACTCCTGGAAGAGCCTTTTTTGATCCAGGAGGCCATCGCATTTGCCTTGTCCAGGCTTCGATTCAGAATAAAGATCCTGGGGATAACCTCGCTTAATTCTGCGAGCATGAGTCCGGCCGCCTGGGCGATACCACCGGCACCTGCAATGAAAATGTTGTACTGCCTGTCCATACTTAAAGTTAGGTAATTTTCAGTCTGGATAATTGAGAAAAGACAAATTAATATAGGCACTATATTTTGTCGCGCCCTCTCTGTTTATTTGTTTGAACTTGTATATTCACAATACCTTAAAATTCCCGGGAACCTATAAAGCTACAGATCTTAGCATAAAGTTAGACCAGAAAAATGCACATCGAATTCCTATTCATATTTTCGAGGAAAAGGTTGCCCGTTTCTTTTCCAGTTTTAGTTAATAAAACTAAATGATGGCTTTACGCCAAAGTTTAAAACGATAACTAAAAATTAATTCCCTTCCGCTGAAATATTTGATAAGATCCTGATCCCGCTTTTTTTCATTAGCTCTCTGATATTAAAGTCAAAGCAAATATCCGGATGAAGTTTTTATCCTAAATTTGGCGCTACTAAATACAGTATGAAAAGAACCTTAGTAAGATATAGAAATACTGCTTTTGGAAGGTTTGTTTTTCGCCATCAAAAGTACGCTCCCATTCTTTTTTTTATGGGTGGTTTTATTTTTGATACTTTGACCTTAGGGCGAATAGATCGTGTTTATGATACGGTGGTACTTTGCTCACATATGAGCTTATTGTCTATAACGCTTTATTTATTTAACACTGTGGATGAAGACAAGTGGGAAGGTACTTTTATTGAACGATATTCCGAATATTTACCACTAGCCATACAATTCTTCTTTGGCGCACTTTCAAGTGCTTTTGTTATCTATTTTTTCAGAAGTGTGTCCATGTCAAAAACTATGTTTTTTTTCATACTGCTGGTGATGCTCTTATTTGCAAACGAGTTTCTTAAAAGGAAGATCTCTAACAAATATCTTCAGTTCAGTATTTATTTTTTTATCAGTTTTACCTTTTTCGCCTTTATTATTCCCACGCTGATCAAGGAAATGAATACCTTTATTTTTATCATTTCGGGACTTATAAGTTTGGGGTGTACGCTAGCACTCATCATCTTTATTTACAGTTCAAGCCAAGGCACAAGGGCTGAGATAAGTCTTAAAAAACTCATCGGTCTTATTCTTTCCATTTATATAGCGATCAATGTTTTTTACTATTTCAATCTTATCCCACCAGTGCCGCTAGCTATGGACACCGGTTTGGTGGCTCATGATGTGCGGAAAATAAATAACGAATATATCGTTACTTACGAGAAGAATCCATGGTATATCTTCTGGCGTAAACATGACGTCAATTTTCATCATCAGGCAGGTGAAAGAGTTTATGTGTTCACTTCTGTTTTTGCACCTACAGCTTTAAAAAAGTCCATTTTTCATAGGTGGAAATGGTACAATCCTGAAACCAGGAAATGGGAAGTTACCGATGACATTGATTTTGAAGTTGCCGGTGGGCGTGATCGTGGTTTCCGTGGATATACCTATAAAAATAACCTTAAGGAAGGCCAATGGAAAGTTGAAGTAATTACAGAAGAGGAACTAATCCTTGGGATTGTGGATTTTGAAATTAAAAACACTGCTGAACCTCACAAAGCAGGAATAGTAAAGAAATCATTTTAATAACTGTCATCTCCTTACAATTTTTTATTATCCACCGTGAGTACCGGAACTATTTCTAGAGCGGTATAATTCACGCCGATACCATAAATTGAAATTCGGAGAGAAAAAGAATTTACGAAAGTTAAGATAGCGACATATTT
>CBDTXN010000076.1:0-13529 GCA_965364455.1 uncultured Flavobacteriaceae bacterium | reverse complement strand
CGCTTCAAATGCGCCTTCAGAATTTGCAGGACTTGTGGCAGATTCTGAAATTTCTTTTACCCTGGCAAACGTTTTTCGTCACAGCAATTCAACATCGCAGTGGGGTACAAATGATGCTGTAAAAGCAGCTTACCCGCCAGTTTCACCATCAAATACCCTGAATATCTGGGTTGCAAATATCGGTGGCGGAATTCTTGGATATGCCCAATTTCCTGGTGGTCCTGCTTCAACCGATGGTGTAGTAATCGCTCCTCAGTATTTTGGAACTACTGGATATGTTTCAGCTCCATTCAATAAAGGTAGAACTGCTACCCATGAAGTTGGTCATTATTTGAACCTTCGTCACATCTGGGGTGATGGTAGATGCAGACAGGATGATTTTGTAGCAGATACTCCGGACTCTGATGGACCTAACTACGGATGCCCATCATATCCTACTGTAAATTGCAGAAATACAGATATGACTATGAACTATATGGATTATACTAATGATGCATGTATGTACATGTTTTCTGAAGGTCAGAAAGCTCGTATGAGAACTATCTTTATGGATGGTGGACCAAGAACTGGTTTCGTAAACTAGAAAATTTCAAATTTCAACTTAAAGCGTTATCCATTGAGGGTAACGCTTTTTTATTTTATTTTTCCTGTTTAGAATAATCCTTTTTTTTTAAAATTTAAAATTAGGTAACTTAAAACCCTGACCAACAATTTTAAAAATGCCCGTATCTCTGAAAACGACTTTAACCAGTATCCTCCTGATTTGGAGCTGTATTTTCACCAATTGCCTATCCCAGGAAAACGACACTATAAATCAATCAGACGACCAGCAGTTACCACCGAAAACTTCTATCGTTCAAGACAGTATCGCGAATGCCGATACTACTTTAGGTGAATATAAGGATGCTTATTACAATGCTACTCGATGGAATAAAGGCATTGATTTCCCACCAGAGGATATTAACCTTCAAACTCCTCAGGCTGCATTAGAGCATTTTATAATTAATTCCAGAAATAAAAATTATGAGCAGGCTGCCTATGCCTTAAATCTTAATTTATTACCAGACGATCTAACGCAAAAAGAAGCTGCAGTACTGGCTGAAAAATTATATTTCGTTCTGGAACAGCGGGTTTCCATGACGTGGGATGAACTATCAGACAGGCCGGATGGACAAATAGATTTTAGCACCTCAACAAATAAGGCTGTCGCCGGAAAACCACGTAGAAGTGTAAGTTTTGGGGAAACTGAATTTGATAACAGAGATATCAATTTCAGACTACAGCGAATAAAATATAATGATAAAAGCCCTATTTGGCTTATTTCACCTCAAACGGTTGAAAACATTGAATCTTTATATAGTGTTTACGGGCCCAGGAAACTTGATAGGCTAATCCCTAAATGGATTAGTTTTAAGGTCTTTGGAATTCCGATATGGAAACTAATTGGAACCCTTCTCTTAATTTTTATAGCCTATTTTATTTCTAAGATCGTTTCCCATTACATCAGGAAGATCTTTTCTAACACTAAAAAATACTGGATCAAGAATATCGCATATCGTCTCGCCTCTCCAGCCGGAGCTGCTATTGGAATTCTTGTTTTTTACCTTTTGCTTAATAATCTTATTTCATTTACTGGTCCCTTAGCCCGTGGCCTATATGCTGTATTACTTATCACAGTTATAGCAATAATCACCTGGCTGGTAATGCGGATCATCGATTATATAATGGATTTCTTTGCTGAACATAAGGTTGGAGATATTAACGATGAACAGAATGCCCAGGCTAAGAAAATGATGACCTATATCTCAGTAGGTAGACGAATATTCATATTCGTAATTGTATTCTTAGGTGCATCGGTTATATTTTCCCAATTTCCTTCTTTAGAAAAATTAGGGATCTCTCTAATGGCTTCAGCTGGAATTGCTACTGTCATCTTTGGTATTGCTGCTCAAAGCACACTGGGAAATATTATAGCAGGGGTTCAAATAGCCATTACCAAACCTGCAAAAATTGGTGATGCAGTTATTATAGAAGACTCCTATGGTTTTGTGGAGGATATCACCTTTACCTATATGGTAGTTAAAACCTGGGACCTGAGAAGAAAAGTCATCCCCTTAAAAACGGTAATTTCCAATAGTTTCGAGAATTTATCGATGACGAATTCCCAAACCGTAGGAGAAATAGTTGTCTACGCCGATCATAGGATTGATGTATCCAAATTAAGATCAAAATTTGAAGAACTGCTCAGGAATTCAGATAAATGGGATGAGGATGAAGATCGCTCACCTGTAGTTCAGGTTTTTGGCATGGACGATAAAGCATTGAAAATACGGTGCCTTTGCAGTGCTAAAGATTATCCAACAAGCTGGGATCTCCATTGCGAGATCAGAGAAAAGCTTATCAAATACATAGGTGACCTCGAGGATGGAATTTACCTCACCAAAGAAAGAGTTGAACTTGAAAAAACCAAAGACTCAGAATAATCTTCGAAAACCTTATAGGTTAAAATATGCTATCAAACTTATGTCTTTCAGCATATTGGCTAACTTTAGAATTCAAAAACCTTTTTGAATGATAGAATTGGAAAAGAATTTAACCACTTATATTATTGCCGGAATAATCGTTCTTGTGGTTACATTTTCCCTGGCGTTTTACATCTTAAAAAGGCTCGGAAAAAACCCAAAAAATATACTTCCGGTAAATTTTGCGCATAAGATACGTATCCCTCTTTTAATCTTTCTAGCCTCCCTTATTGCCCAGGTAGCGGTGATTGCCGATATATTTATGTTCGAAACCACTAAATTGGTAGTTGGACACATAAGTATCATAGGGATAATTTTTAGTATTGCCTGGTTTCTTATCCTGACCTTCAAGGTCATTAAGAAAAGAATGCTGCGGAAATACGATGTGGAGAGCGCAAATAATCTAAAGGCTAGAAAAGTCTATACGCAGTATATGATCCTGGAGAATATTATCATTTTCATAATTGTGATACTGGCCATTGGGATTGCTTTAATGAGCTTTGACAGTATAAGATCTGTTGGTATAAGTCTTCTTACTTCTGCCGGAATTGCAGGTATAATAATAGGTCTTGCAGCACAAAAAGCTATAGGGACATTACTTGCCGGGATTCAGATCGCGATCACCCAACCCATCCGGCTGGATGATGTGGTGATCGTGGAAGGAGAATGGGGATGGATCGAGGAGATCAATCTTACTTACGTAGTCGTTAGAGTTTGGGATAAACGCAGACTGGTTGTACCTACAACTTATTTCATTGAAAACACCTTTCAAAACTGGACTCGTACTTCAGCAGATATTTTGGGTACAGTTTTCATTTATGCCGATTACGGCCTTTCTGTGGATGACTTAAGGAAGGAACAAACCAGGCTGCTAAATTCAACAGACCTCTGGGATGGTAAGGTAGATGTTTTACAAGTCACCAATGCAACTGAAAAATCTGTTGAACTCAGAGTACTGGTGAGTGCCAAGGATTCCCCAACAGCTTGGGACCTTAGGGTTTTTCTTCGGGAGAAATTATTAAAATTCATCCAGGAAAATTATCCGGAATCATTACCTAAGGCCAGAGTTTCAATTGATAAAGATGATCTGAAAAATTAATCCTGAAAGATCATTCCTTCCGGGTATATCCCCTTACTAAAATTAGCTGCAGTTTCTATTAGCGCTAAATGAGAATAGGCCTGAGGAAAATTCCCGGTAAGCCTTTTGGTTTTAAAATCTATATCCTCACTGAATAATCCCAGATGGTTGCTATAAGATAACAACTGATCGAACATATCTTTAGCTTCCTTTTTTCTACCGGTTTTATACAAGCTGTCTATAAGCCAGAATGTACAAATGGTAAAAGAGGAAGAAGGTTTACCAAAATCGTCACTATTCCTGTACCTGTACATAAGTCCATCTTCGCATAATTCTTTTTCAGTGGCATTAACTGTACTTACAAACCGGGGGTCATCTGCTTCAATAAAGCCGTAGGATTCCATTAGTAAGGTAGAAGCGTCCAGGTCTTTAGATCCGTAATACTGAGTATATGCCTGCTTTTCCTCATTCCAGCCATTCTCATAAATGTCCTGGTAGATATCTTCTCTCAGTGCTTTCCATTCCGTATCATTAATTCCCATTCTAAGCACCTCTCCTATCTTTATTGCTCTGTCTACAGCTACCCAGCAAAGTAATTTTGAGAATACGAAGTGACGGTCTTCAGTCCTTAATTCCCAGATCCCTTTATCGGGTTTTTTCCAGTTTTCCTTAACTATCATTACAATTCCTCTAACCACAGTCCATAATGCTTCCGAATTTTCCAGGGAGGTTTCGAACATGAGGAATTGTTGATAGATCACCTCCATCAAAATTCCATAAATATCATTTTGTTTCTGAATATAGGCTGCATTACCTGTACGTACCGGTTTGGAATCCTGGTATCCGCTAAGATGAGTCAAAATATGCTCGGTAAGCTCCTTCTCCCCGTTGATGCCATACATGATCTGTATCTTCTCATCCTTATGAGGTATAATATCCAGAATGAACTGAAGAAAATCTTTTGCCGATTTAATATGGCCTAAGCCAGCCATTACTTTTATTACCATTGACGCATCTCTGATCCAGCAGAAACGGTAATCCCAGTTTCTCTCCTCCCCTATTGTTTCCGGTAAAGAGGTCGTGGCAGCGGCCAGTACCGCTCCAGATTTTTTATAACTCAACGCCTTTAATACGAGCGCACTTCTCATGATCTCGTTCCCATAATGAGTATATCTGGTCGTCTTGTCGCTCCAGTTCATCCAGTAGACTTTGGTTCGCTGAAATTTAAGATAAGACCTGTCCAGAGACTGCTCCACTAACTTCTCATGATAACCCACGAGACAATATTCATTTCCTGTAATAGTGATCTCCTTTCTATCCAGGATATCCTGAAGATTAAAACTTGAATAGAAATAGGCTGAATCGTATTTACCCTTTTTGGTGAAACTTTTTATATAATCACCTTTGTTCTCACTATAGGTTTTTTCTCTGGCGAAATCCAGCTTTGGATCATATTTTAGAGTAAATTTTGGTTTTCCTCCAGTTAACCTGAAAAATCGGATCACATCTGGGGGAGCATAATAAGAACCATCCTCGCGGGGATATCTCGGCATAAAGTCGATAAGCTGAAAAGAATCCGTGCCATTGTCAAAAACAGTACTTAAAATATTGGTTTCCCAAAGGTACTCCTGAGTGATCTTATAGTCATCTCCTATAATTATTTCAAAGCTGCCCCCTATTTCTTCATCAAGGATCTTGGCAAACATCGCCGAAGAATCAAAATGTGGCATACAACACCAATCTAAAGAGCCTGTTTTTGAGATCAGCGCTGCACTTTTACAATTGCTTATTATACCGTAGTCAAGGTTATCCATATATTAAAAATCTTATAAATCATTATAATTCAATGGCTGTCTGAAATGATTTTCGGAAATTTAAGAAAAATCAATTTCGTCACATCAGCATTTACATTTAATTATGAGTAAAACGATCATTATTTCCAATAGGTTACCACTGCAAATTTCCATAGAAAATGGTAAGCTGGATGTCACTCCAAGTGTGGGTGGTCTTGCAACTGGCTTAAAATCATTCCATAAAGATGGAGATAGTGTTTGGATTGGATGGCCAGGGCTTACAGAAGAAGAAATACCTGAAGATCTTAAGGAAAATGTTCAGAAAAAAGCCAGGGAAGAAAATTGTGTGGCCGTCCATTTAACCTCAGATGAAATTGATGGTTTTTACTATGGCTTCAGTAATAGAACTATATGGCCCCTTTTTCATTATTTCATGGAGTATACTGAATCTGACGATGAATACTGGAGAATGTACCAGCAGGTAAATCAAAAATATGCCGATGAGATCCTGGAGCACTATGAAGATGGAGATGTAATCTGGGTACATGATTATCAATTGCTGTTGGTTCCAAATATGATAAGAGAAGAAAAGCCTGAAGCTGTTATTGGTTTCTTCAATCATATACCGTTCCCATCATACGAGGTATTCAGAACGCTACCCTGGAGGGATGAAGTACTAAAAGGAGTTCTGGGAGCAGACCTGATTGGTTTTCATACCTATGACTATGAACGTCACTTTTTGAGTTCGGTTAGCCGTATTTTGAGACACCAGGTAGATTTTAATGAGATCACTTTACCAGACAGGATAGTTAAAGTTGATTCTTTTCCTATGGGAATAGATTATAAGAAATTTGAACAGGCTGCCCTGGACCATTTTGAAAGTACCGCTGCAGACCAGTCTGAACTTCAAAGGAGACTGGATCACCACCTGGAAGCTACTCCAGATGCGAAAATGATATTAAGTATAGATCGTCTCGATTATACAAAAGGTATTGCTCACCGTATACGCGCATATGAATATTTCCTAGATAAGAATCCTGAATATATTGAAAAAGTAAGGCTGGTAATGCTTGCTGTTCCTTCCAGGTCCAATGTACCGCAATACAGAAGGCTTAAAAGGGAGATCGATGAACTGGTGGGAAGAATTAATGGAAAATTTTCCACAGTTAGCTGGACACCCATATGGTACTTCTACCGCTCCATGCCGTTTAATAATTTAATTGACCTTTATACAACTTGTGATATTGCCCTCCTCACTCCTATTCGTGACGGGATGAACCTCGTAGCTAAAGAATATATTGCTACAAGAACAGATCATACCGGAGTGCTTATTTTAAGTGAAATGGCCGGAGCTGCGCACGAAATGAATGAAGCACTAATAATAAATCCGAATAATTTCGAACAGGTCTCAGAAGCGCTAAAAACAGCATTTGAAATGCCTGAAGAAGAGCAGATTGAAAGAAACAAGATGCTTCAGAAAAGATTAAGGAGATATAGTGTAGAGAAATGGGCCCAGGATTTTATGAAATCGCTCCGGGCAACCAGGGAAAATAGAGATAGTTTCAAATCGATAAGGATCACTCCTGAAATTTCTGAGGAGATCATGAGTCAGTTTAGAAAGGCTAACAGAAGGATCCTTTTTATTGACTATGATGGTACCCTGGTCAATTTTGTAGAAAAACCGGAAAACGCCAGGCCAGATGATGAGCTGAAAGACCTTATAAGATCTTTGAATGCAGACGATAAAACCGATGTAATTCTAATTAGTGGCAGGGATAAGAATACACTGGGAAGCTGGTGGAAAGATGTACCTGTAGAACTAATTTCTGAACACGGTGTTTGGATGAGACAGATAGACGGTGAATGGGAACTTGCTGAAAATGTAAAAAGTGAATGGATGGATGCGGTGAGGCCGGTTATAGAGAATTTTGTAGACAGGACCCCGGGTACTTTTATCGAAGAAAAAAACTATTCCCTGGCCTGGCACTATAGAAAAGCTGATCCTGAATTAGGTGAAATCAGAGCTAATGAATTAAGTACGGTGCTTAAGGAATTAATTTCCAACCGCGGCCTAAGTGTATTGGAAGGCAATAAGGTGCTGGAAATTAAAAGTAGCGATGTAAATAAAGGTAAAGCTTCCACTAAAAAACTGATAGGTAAAGATTATGATTTCATCTTCGCCATAGGTGATGACTGGACAGACGAATATATGTTTCAGGAACTTCCCGAATCATCTTATACTGTAAAGGTTGGAATTAAAAAAACCAGCGCCAGATTTTATGTTGAAGGCACTCCAAAAGTTCGAACTCTACTGGAAAGATTCAGAGAAAATCCTTAAAAAATTATCTCTGTTAATTTATTTAGGAATTGAACAAAAAGTTTAAAGATACATTAACTCATAGATTATTGCGCCAGTGTGTTTTCTGACTACTTTTACAGTATGAATTTAAATCGAACCAATTTAAAACCAAATTCTATGAAGTCAGGAAAATTATTATTAGGACTTGTATCAGGAGCTGTAGCTGGTGCAGTTGTAGGTCTTTTATATGCACCTAAAAAAGGTGAAGATACAAGAAAAGCTATCACTCAAAAGGGTGACGATTATATTAAAGGAGCAAACAAGAGCATTAATGATTTATCAGATTCTTTAGGTCATAAAATGGATGCTCTTAAAGCAAGAACAAAAGCTACAGTAGCTAGTTCTAAATCTGAAGAAAAAATTAATAAGGCGAAAGCAGAAATGCATGACGTAGCTAGTTAATTTATAGAACTATTGATCAGTACTAAAGCCCCGGGAAATTCCCGGGGCTTTCTTTTTATATATCCTCGAAACTTCTGTATTTTAGAGAGCTAAATAAAAAATCAATATGAAATCATACCCCCGAAAGCTGTTTACAATTTTATCTGTCCTATGTCTAAGTTTTAATATTAATGCCCAGGATACAGATAAAAAATTATACGAAATCATAGATAAGATCTCTGCAGACAGCATTGAAAATGATATCAGAAAATTAGCCGGATTCGGTACCAGGAATACTTTTAGCGATACTGTATCAGATTCCCGTGGTATTGGAGCTGCCAGAAGGTGGATAAGATCAGATTTTGAAAAGATCTCTTCTAAATGTGGGAATTGCCTGGAGGTATTTTATCAAAAGGACTATGTAACTCCAGAAGATGGAGAGCGAATTCCAAAAGAAGCATGGGTGGTTAATGTTGTAGCTATCCAGAAAGGGACCAAATATCCTAACCGCTACGTGATCATGAGTGGGGATAGCGATTCCCGCGCAAGCAATACGATGGACTTTACTACCGATGCACCTGGAGCGAATGATAACGCCAGCGGAATGGCCGGAACCATGGAAGCGGCCAGAGTGTTATCACAATATGAATTTGAAAGTAGTATCATTTACGTAGGCCTTTCCGGAGAAGAACAGGGATTATTTGGCGGAAAAGGGCTGGCGGAATATGCTAAAAAGAACAACTGGGAGATCATTGGTGTTCTCAATAACGACATGATAGGAAATATTGAAGGTGTAGATGGGGTTATTGATAACAGGAGTTTTAGAATATTCTCTGAACCCGTGCCCCCAACTGAAACAGAGCGAGAAAGGACTATGCGCAGATATTATGGTGGTGAAGTAGACGGAATTTCCAGACAACTAGCCAGATACATTCATAACAATGTAGAAACCTATATGCCTGAAATGAACCCGATGATGATATATCGTTTAGATAGATTTGGTCGTGGCGGGCATCATAGGCCATTTAACGATCTTGGTTTTGCCGGAGTGAGAATAATGGAAGCCCATGAAAACTACAATCGCCAGCATCAGGATATAAGAACCGAAAACGGAATTGAATACGGAGATGTTGTTGAAGGTGTGAATTTCAATTACGCTAAGAAACTAACGGCAGTAAATGCTATCAACCTTGCTAGCCTTGCCTGGGCACCCCCTGCTCCGGCGAAAGTTGAAATTGGAGGGATCGTTGAACCAAGTACCAAATTAAGATGGGAAGCGGTTGATGGCGATATCGCAGGTTATAAGATATACTGGCGAGATACTACGGCTCCGAAATGGCAAAATTCCAGGTTTGTAGGTGATGTTACTGAATTTACTTTAGACGGAATTGTAATTGACAATTACCTTTTCGGAGTTGCAGCAGTAGGTAAAAATGGACATGAAAGCATGGTCGTATTTCCTTCAGGCACTTTTAGGTAACCAATTTTATTAATTATGAAAAAATTAAAATTCAGCCTTTCGCTAGTTCTATTCATTTCTATCATGTTTTCATGCAAAAACGATAACAAAAATGATCCGGAACAAAGCAGTAATAGCAACGAACAAACTTCAAAGAATAGTGAAACTGCTGAGCTATCGGACTCCCCTAGACATCATGAGTGGATCACTCTTTCGCACGGAGACAGAAACTTTAAAGCTTTTGTAGCTTATCCGGAAACCGATAAGAAAACAAAAGCCGTTATAGTGATTCATGAAAATAGAGGTTTAAATGATTGGGCCAGGGTTTTTACAGATGAACTTGCTTCCAAAGGATTTCTGGTAATCGCGCCAGACCTGATTTCAAATACGGTTGAAGGAAAAGAAAGAACCACAGATTTTGACAACTCTGATGCTGCCAGGGACGCCATCTACGATCTGGATATGGAACAGGTTACCAAAGATCTAAACGCGGCATATGAATACATTAAAAACGATCCTGCATCTACAGGAGAGGTTGCGGTAGTAGGTTTTTGCTGGGGAGGATCACAAACATTCAGATACGCCACAAATAATAGTAATATAACCTCTGCTCACGTATTTTATGGCACGGCCCCGAAGGAAGCTTCAGAATTGGCAAAAATTGATGCTCCGGTTTATGGTTATTATGGTGGAAATGATAACCGAGTAAATTCAACTATTGAAGAAACTGAAAGCTTTATGAAAGAGGCAGGTAAACTTTATGAGTATGAAATTTATGAAAATGCCGGTCATGCTTTTATGCGAAGTGGTCACCAAATGGATGCTCAGGATGCTAATAAAAATGCACATGATAAAGCCTGGAAAAGGTTAATGAAATTATTGAATTGAATAGAATTTAAATCAACGATTAAAAAGCCGGATATCTCAAGATATTCGGCTTTTTAATTTCTATTTACACCGTAATTCCAAATAAAAATCTAATTAACAATACTTTACACTAAGATTAGATAAAATTAGTAGGCCCCATAACTAATTTAGATACGATATAATAAAAAAATCGAATTATGGCAGATATAAGAATTGAAAAAAAGAGATCAGTATGGCCATGGATCATCCTTGTAATTATTCTCGGTGTTCTTGCATTCCTTTATATATACGGAAGCATGGGTAATGAAGAAACAGATGATCTGGAAGAATCAGAAATAGAAGAAGTAACGAGTTTGAATCCACCATCAGGATTACTTCAGAATGAAAATGAGATTATTTAATAAAAAAGAGAATTATGAGTACCAAAGAGAAGCATTTATATTATTTATCTGAACTTAAAGATTATAAAGTAAATTCCAAAGATTCAGATATAAGAGGCTGGGAAGTAAAAGACCTGGATAACCGGAGAATTGGTAAAGTAGATAACTTACTGGTTAATAAAGAACTTGCAAAAGTTATGTATGTTGATGTAGAAGTAGATCAAAGTATCATTGATATTAATCATGATCCATATGCACATTCTGGCTATACCGAATTCAGTGAATTTATTAATAAAGAAGGTGAAAACCATATAATTATTCCTATTGGTCTTATTGACCTTAATTTAGATAATAAACATGTTATTACTGAGGATATCAATTATGAGACTTTTGCTGAAACCAAACGTTACCAGTCCGGAACAACAATTAGCAGAGATTACGAAAATCACGTTCTTGGCTCCTATGAAAGAAGGAGTAAACACTTTAATCGCGAAGATGAAATAAAGAGGACCAGAACTGCTTATAAAGCTGAAAATACAGTAGACAGAGATTTATTAGAAAGAGAAGATAGTAGAATAGAGACCGAAGCAAAAACTCCAGAAAACAGGTCTTCTAATGAACTTCAAGAAAGAATACGGAGAGAGAAGGAGAATTTGAGGAAAAGTTCCGGCGGTAGCAAACCAGTAGATGATCACAATAGAGCCTTACACCAAAATGATAAACCAGGAGATCTTCAACCTGAAAGAACTTTGGATGAAGACAGTAATTGGCAACGCGGGAATCGAGATTTTTTGGATGATGATAATTACCCTAACGAGAAACGAAAAACCAGGAAAAGTGAGGACTTTTATGATCGAAGAGAGTTTTTTAAAAAAGGATAAATAGGTTAGAAAATTAAAAAGGGAAGCTATTCGCTTCCCTTTTAATTTAATTATTTAAATGATCTTCTCCCTTTCTGAGTGGTGAATAGCTTTTTCGCTGTTTCTAAAGTAACATGTACTCACCCCCATAGATTCAAGATTTGCTAAAACCTTCTGTACTTTTCCGTTTTGCTTACTCTTGGTTTGCCTTATATATATGGCTTTGACATTCATTGGAAAAGTTTTGCAGATCCTTTCATATAAATATGGATCATGCTGCGAATCATCTCCCAACAAAACATATTTTAAATGTGGATAAAATGAAATAATATCCTTGATCTTTATAAACTTATGATCGTGATTTCCCCTGCCTGAACTTACAAAATCACGTAGCCCTGTTTTTATTTTCTTCAGCTTTATTACTGCCTTGGGCAGATCGTGCATATTGGCAAATTCAGATATAAAATCGTACAGGTTCCATTCACTACTGGAAACATAGAAAAAGGAATTGGTCGCATGATGGCTATTCTGACCCGCCTGACTAAGCCTTGTATAATGCTTCACGACATCATCGAAAATTTTCCTTTTATTAATATTCTTGGATAGCATGACATATAGCTTCTTAAAGATACTATTGCTATGAGATATCAAAAACGTATCATCTATATCTGAAATGATTCCCAATTTACTGGGATAGGGCTTTAGCAACTCCCCTTTTTCGATCATCCCGACATCATACATTTTACAGGTTACTTCATAGTCATGCCATCCAGGGTCAAGTTTAGCATCATAAGGAATTGTAAAACGAAAGTAACCATCATCAAGAGTTTTAGTGGTCACCTCCAGATCCTTGAATTTTAAGTGGACCTCGAAGTTTTTTAGCGGTTTAATACGAAATTTGTGTAGAAGTGCATAGGCATGCTTTATCCCCTTTTTCTCAATACTGTACTTATCTGGAGCCCAGGACTGAAATAAATGTCCAAATACAACCAGCTCTTCATCATTCACGTATCCGCGGTACAGCTTAAGATCTAGTTTCAAAATATTGGCCTTTTTTTAAAATTCCTTCATTCCAAATTAATTAATTTTAAGCGTTCCATAAAGATTAGCCAATGAATTTTAAGGAAGTTTTATTGATTGTAAATCCAATAGCCGGACATACAGATAAGAAAAGGATCATAAATGAAGTTCAGAAAATATTAGAACAGCATCAGGTTAATTTTCATTTATATAAAACTACCGGAAAAGACGATACTAAAAAGATCCGTGAAAAGATCCAAAATGAAGAAATAGATCGTGTCCTGGTAGCCGGTGGAGATGGCACCATTAATCAGGTTGCAGATGCCATTAAAGATTTTGAGCTTATTTTAGGAATCATTCCTGCAGGCTCAGCAAACGGAATTTCTGAAAATCTGGAACTTCCGGAGATAGTTAGTAAACAAATAAATATTGGCCTTGGAAATAATTTCATGGAAATTGACCTGTTATGCCTGAATAACAATATTTGTTTGCATATGGCTGATCTCGGAATCAATGCCGAATTGATAAAGAATTACGAGGATTCTTCCATCAGGGGTAAGTTTGGATATTTAATCCAATCTATCCCTACCCTTATACAAAGTGAATTCCCTTTTAATTTCGATATAGAAACTGAAGATTTTTACAAGGAAGAACAGGCAGTATTGCTGGGATTTGCGAATCCGGTAACTTCACAGGAGGGCAGTATGAATTCAATGACAAGTCGGCGACGACGACTAGTTACGCTTCTTTCGGTCGGGTTGTTGATCTTCGTCGGAGGCGCGGACGTGTCCGCTCAGCGGCCGGTCGGGG
>CBDTXN010000075.1:0-13549 GCA_965364455.1 uncultured Flavobacteriaceae bacterium | reverse complement strand
GAGATATTTACTATTCGCTTATGGAGATTCGGGAGAGTTAATGTTCATGTTGTTGATAGGTATAGCTTTACACGGTATCTGTTATGATTTCTTTTTTGTTTCAGGACAGATCTATACAGATTTTAAAGCCGGATCAAAATTTAAAAGCTCTGCCCAGGGATTAATTACCCTGGCAACATATGGGGTTGGAATGCTGATAGGTTTTTATGTAGCAGGCTTGATCTCTAATGCATATCTACCCGGTGAAAAAATGCATGACTGGGAGACAATCTGGTTATATCCCGCAGCCTTTGCATTTGGTGTAATGCTACTTTTTGCCTTATTTTTTAAAAATGAAAAGATCGACAAAAAAGATATTGAAATATAAAAGTGAAATAAATTATGGCTAAGATCAGACTTGGTATTCTAGGAGGTGGAGAAGATTCTTTAATTGGCATATTGCACAGGGTGGCTGCTAATATGTTTGACCAGTTCGAGATCGTTGGTGGTGTTTTTGACCTGAAGCATGAAAAAAGTTTGAAGTTTGGAGAAAAGTTACAGCTGGACTCAACCAGGATCTACACCAACCTGGATGAAATGATCGAGAAAGAAAAAAGCCTTTCAGAAGATCAGAGAATGCAAGCAGTTTCTGTGCTCACTCCTAATTTTCTTCATTTCCCAATGGCTAAACAGCTTCTGGAAAATGGATTTAATGTGATCTGTGAAAAACCATTAACTACAACTTATGAGGAGGCTAAAATCCTGAATGAGATTCAGCAAAAAGCAAATACAATATTTGCAGTCACTTATACGTATACTGGCTACCCCATGATCAGGCAAATGAAGACCATGATCGAAAACGGGGAAATTGGCAAGATCCAGAAAGTTGATGTACAATACTATCAAGGTTGGATAAATCCGCTGATTCATGATAAAGAAAAAAGATCGGCAACCTGGAGACTAGATCCGGAGAAATCCGGAATTAGTTGTTGCATTGGTGATATAGGCACCCATGCCTTCAATATGGCAGAATATGTAACCGGTATGGAGGTGGAAGATATCCTGGCTGACCTTAATTACCTTTATGAAGATAACCCTATGGATATTGACGGGACGGTACTTTTAAGGTTTTCAGATAAGGCTAAAGGTGTGCTTAGAGCAAGCCAGATCGCAACCGGTGAAGAAAATAATTTTACCGTACAGATCTATGGAGATAAAGGCGGGCTGAAATGGGAACAGGAGAATCCTAATTACCTTTATTTGCTTAAAGAAGACCAACCTTTACAGATTTTAAAACCGGGACATGGCTTTTTAAGTGAGTTTTCCCTGGAAGGAACCAAATTACCGCCAGGCCATCCTGAAGGTATATTCGATTCTATGGGAAATATTTATTACGGTGTTGCCATGGCTATAAAGGACCAGTCTAAATATGAAGGTGCGTATCCAAAATTAAGCGACGGATTAAGAGGAATGAGTTTTATAGAAAAAACAGTCTCTTCACATAAAAAAGGTAATGTCTGGATAAAAATGAAGAATTAAAAAAAGATTAGAAGATGAAGACTATTAAAGGACCTGCTGTTTTTTTAGCTCAGTTCATGGACGATAAAGAACCTTTTAATTCTTTAGAAGGTTTATGTAAGTGGGCTTCAGGATTAGGTTATAAAGGTATACAGATCCCAACCTGGGAAACAAGGCTTATCGATCTCAAAAAAGCCGCGGAAAGTAAGACTTTTTGCGATGAACTAAAAGGCAAGGTAGAATCCTACGGGCTTGAGATCACAGAACTAAGTTCTCACCTGCAGGGACAGCTAGTAGCAGTGCACCCGGCTTATGATATCATGTTCGATAATTTCGCTCCAGATGATTATAAAAATAATCCCGAAAAAAGAACAAATTGGGCCATAGAGCAACTTAAATTTGCTGCAAAGGCAAGTAGAAATCTTGGTCTCGATGTCCATGGTACATTTAGCGGTTCTTTTTTGTGGCATACCATGCATCCCTGGCCTCAACGGCCAGACGGACTGGTAGAAATGGGATTTGCTGAATTGGCAAAACGCTGGCTTCCTATTCTCAACGAATTTGATGAGCAGGGAGTAGATGTTTGCTATGAAATTCATCCTGGAGAAGATCTTCACGATGGAGTAACCTTTGAAAAATTTCTTGATGCAACCCACAATCATAAAAGGGTCAATATCCTTTATGATCCCAGCCATTTTGTATTGCAACAGCTGGATTATATTGAATATATAGACCATTACCACGATTACATAAAAATGTTCCATGTAAAAGATGCGGAATTTAACCCAACAGGCAAAAAGGGTATGTTCGGTGGTTTTGGGGACTGGAAAGACCGCGCCGGACGTTACAGGCATCCTGGCGATGGTGATGTTGACTTTAAGACAATCTTTTCAAAGCTTACAGAATATGGATGTAATGTATGGGCTGTACTAGAATGGGAATGTTGCATTAAATCACCAGACCAGGGGGCTAAAGAGGGAGCTCCTTTTATTCAGAAAAATATCATTGAAGCAACTCAGAAAAGATTTGATGATTTTTCCGGATCTGAAATAGATGAAAATAAATTAAAACGTATCCTAGGAATTAAAAGAAACTAAGAAATGAAGAAAACAATTTTAATTGGCTGTTCAATATTATTATTCGCGGCCTGTAAAAATGAAAATAAAGAACCTGAAGAAACCAAAGAATTAAAGTCTGAAGTTCTGACCACTTCTAACCAGGAGGAAGGCAATTGGGAAACTTTATTTGATGGAACAGATCTTGAAAAGTGGCAAGCCTATAATAGGGATTCCAGGTCCAGCCAGTGGAAAGGAGAAGACGGTGTTATTTCATTTTCTCCGGCCAAGGGTGATAAAAGGATAAAAGAGTATCTCATGACCAATGATAAATATGAGAACTTTGAACTCCAGATAGAATGGAAAATTTCTAAAGGTGGAAACAGCGGAATTTTATGGGGTATTCAGGAAATGGAAAAATATGATGAACCTTATTATACGGGTCCTGAAATTCAAATCCTCGACAATGAAAGACATCCTGACTCCAAAAATGGGTTAAACCGTACGGCCGGAGCCCTATATGACATGGTGCCACCAAGTGAAGATGTAACCAATCCTGCCGGAGAATGGAACAAGGAAGTTATTCATATAGATCATGCTGAGAATAAAGGTTGGGTAATGCTCAATGGTGTTAAAGTGACCGAATTCCCAGTGAATGGCGAAGCATGGAAAAATATGGTTAAAAATTCCAAATTCAAGGAATGGGAAGATTTTGGAACCAACCAGAAAGGCTATATAGCCCTACAGGATCATGATGATAAAGTCTGGTTCAGGAATATCAAAATAAAAGAACTTTAAGAATAGTTTATTATTCTATAAGCCGCCGATATGGCGGCTTTTTTTTATCCTTGATTTAGTACAGTTGACTGTCATCAAAATCTATTGATATGCAAAAATTAAATGTAAGCTTCGAAAATGCAGATTCTAAAGTATTAAAGGGAGTACTGGAGTTACCCTTTAATGATAAACCGAAAAATTTTGTTCTTTTCGCACATTGTTTTACCTGCAACAAAAATTTTCATGCTCCCTCAAACATCAGCAAAAGCTTAGCTTCTAAGGGATATGGAGTCCTAAGATTTGACTTCACAGGTCTTGGTGATAGTGAAGGTGAGTTCGAAGACACCAATTTTTCGGGTAATGTCCAGGATCTGGTCGCTGCGGCAGATTTTCTGAAAAGTGAATATAACTCCCCTACCCTTATAATAGGACATTCCCTAGGTGGCGCTGCAGCGCTTTTTGCATCACTGGAGATAGAATCTATTCAAGGAATAGTAACCTTAAATGCTCCCTCAAACCTTTCTCATGTTCAAAAACATTTTGAATCGAGCCTGGAAGAAATAGAAAACGAAGGTTCAGCAAATATCAAATTAGGTGGACGCAGTTTCAGGATCAAAAAACATTTTATTGAAGATCTTAAAAGTAATGAAGATTCTAAAGCACTGGGAGAGATTAGAAAGCCTTTGCTCATAATGCATTCTCCACAGGACGAAATTGTTTCTATTAAACATGCAGAGGAACTGTATCAGGCAGCATGGCATCCTAAGAGCTTTATTTCCCTGGATACCGCAGACCATATGTTGAGCGATAAACATGATTCTGAATACGCAGGAACCGTTATTTCGGCCTGGGCCAGTAAATATATAAATGAAGAGGAACCTAAGGAATTGGAAACCGATCATGAAGTGATGGCCAACCTTGGGGCCAAAGGCTTTACCACACAAATCATTGCAGGAAAGCATCACTATGTTGCTGATGAACCTATAAAAGTAGGAGGAAGTGATCTAGGACCAAATCCTTATGAATTGGTTTCAAGCGGACTAGCTTCGTGTACTTCAATGACCATTCAAATGTATGCCCGAAGAAAGAAATGGCAGGTAGATAATGTCGAAACCCATGTAAGCTATTCAAAAAAACATGCTGATGACTGTGAGAATTGCGAGAATGACATGGCTAAGATTGACACTTTTGAAAGGGAAATCACCCTGAATGGAGACCTGGATGAAAGTCAAATAAAAAGACTTCTGGAGATTGCAGATAAATGCCCTGTTCATAAAACCCTCTCCTCAAAAGCTCAGATAAATACCAAATTACGGGATACCCGATAAGTTTTAAGGAGGTAATGGCTTTGTTAAGCTATACTTAAATCTTTGGCAGGACCTGTGAATAGGATTAATTTAGAAATATAAATTGAAATTTAAACCAATCGAAACACTATGAAACGTATTAGCTTATCACTAGTTCTTTGCGCAGGCTTAATTTTTACTGGCTGTAAGAACGAGAAAAAAGAAAATGAGATGGAAGACCAGTCTGAAACTGAAATGTCTTCAGAAATGGAAACCACCAAGGAAGAAGAAATTAAAAAAGTAAAGGTTACCCTTCAATCTGTTAGTGATTCCAACCTAAGTGGTAATGTTGTTTTTACAGAAGAGAATGGAGAAGTTTCCATGACTGCGATCATTTCAGGACTTGCAGAAGGAAAGCACGCTATTCACTTGCATGAAAAAGGAGACTGTTCTGCTGCCGACGGTTCTTCGGCTGGAGGACACTGGAACCCAACCGGTGCTCAGCACGGCGAATGGGGTAGTTCTGACGGATACCACAAAGGTGATATAGGTAATTTTGAAGTTGATGCAAATGGTAATGGAACCGTAAACCTAAGCACAGAGGAATGGTGTATAGGTTGTGGTGACTCTAATAAGGATATTTTAGGGAAAGCCGTGATTGTTCATGATGGAGTAGATGATTATACATCTCAACCTTCAGGAGCTGCAGGAACCCGAGTTGGTTGTGGAGTTATAAACATGTAAACTCACTATAAATACTGAATTTTAAGCGGCCAAGAGCCGCTTTTTTTTATTTCAAATTAAAGACTATATTTATTTCCTCAAATAATACATATGCAGCAGGACGGACTCATTCTTGAGTTACAGAAAGGTAATCAGAAAGCTTTTGAACGTATATACGAATTGTATTCAGAAAGTATTTACGGTATCATTTATAGTATTCTGAAGGATGAAGAAATAGCTGAGGAGATACTTCAGGATGTATTTCTGAAAATTTGGAAAAACGCTTCTCAATATAATTCAGATAAGGGAAGATTTTTCACTTGGATTCTAAACATTGCCCGAAATGCTTCCATAGACCATATAAGATCTAAATCACATAAGAATAATCAGAAAAACCTTACGGCAGATAATTTCGTAGATATTTTAGAATCGAGGTCAAACTTTTCAGCAAAAGCTGATGCAATTGGAATAAAAAAATATATTGATATTCTTAAACCGGTTTGCAAAAAATTAATCGATCTTTTATTTTTTAAGGGCTTTACCCAGAAAGAAACTGCAGAGGAACTTGAAATTCCCCTGGGAACAGTAAAAACCAGAAACAGAGCCTGCATTAATAAGTTACGGGAAATGTTAGCAGAATAAAACATGGATATAAAAGAATACATATCATCTGGAATCCTGGAACTTTATGTTTACGGCGCGCTCACTGAAGCTGAAAGCCGCGAAGTAAGCCGGGTATTAAAAGGACATCCTGAAGTTCGCAAAGAGGTTGAGGAAATCGAGAATGCCCTACAGAAGTTATCCTCTGCTGTAGCGCCTGATTATAATGCTGAAGCCATACTTGCCCGTATAAAGCAAAAATTAGGTGATAAACGTGATAATACCGTAATAGGAATTGAAAGAAAGAAGGAAACAGACTGGGTTTCTTATTTTGGATGGGCTGCAACTATTTTACTACTAATAGGACTATTCTTCGTATTTGAAGACAGAAATGATCTTAGGGAACAACTAAATTCTGAAAAAGCCAAAGCTGTACAACTCGAACAGCAAATTGCTGATGCCAGGGAAGATGCTGAAAAAACCGAAGAATTACTGGCTGTGCTAAGAGACAAAAATGTATCTAAAATATCGCTACAAGGACAGAATGTAGCTCCGGAAGCGTATGCTGCAGTATACTGGAATAAAGAAGAGAATAAAGCTTATATAGATGCAAAAGAGCTTCCTGAACCGCCAAGAGGCAAGGTTTACCAGGTATGGTCTTTAAAACTCGAACCTCTCACACCTACAAGCATAGGTTTATTGGATGAGTTTGAATTGGATGATAATAGAATATTTACTCTCGACAATGCAAATGAATCTCAAGCCTTTGGGATCACGCTCGAACCAGAAGGCGGTAGTGAATCTCCAACAATGGATCAGCTTTATGTGCTAGGTGCAGTCGCGGCAGCACCATAAAAAAATACTGAAATAGAGGAAATAAAATAAGCCCCACGCATTGCGTGGGGCTACCAATTGTAAATACTTAGAAAAATTCCGGGAGGAATTCATAAGGTTCTAAGTATCTAACCAACCAAAAAAATCAAAAACTCAAATCGAAATAATTTAATTACAAATTATTCAAAACAACCTTAGAGTTATATCAAGATATACGGAGAATCACAGGCTGCGGTTTTAATAACTTAAATTTTAACATTTAAGACTTAATTATCCAGCCAGGCTTTGAAGTCTTTAACCCTTTCCCTGCTTACGATTAGCTGAAATTCATCAAAATCATCGATTTTAATTTCCAGCCTGGAATTAGTGTAGGAAACTATATCCTTTATGGCATTTATATTAAGGATGCATTTACGATTGATCCTGTAGAATTTTTCAGGGTCGAGTTCTTCCTCAAGTTGCTCCAAAGGAACATCGATGGGATAATTTCGCCCTGAAAAGGAATGAATATAAGTAGCTTTATTTTCAGAAAAGAAGCAGGCAATATCTGAGACCTCCACCAGCTTTAAATGTTGCCCTACCTGAGCAGTAAACCGGCTCTTAAAGGTTTTATTATTGGAAGAAGAAGTCAACAGTGAACGTAAATCATTCACATTAATACTGCCTGTGTGCTTCTGTGTAGCTTTAAATTTTGTGATGGCTGCTTCCAACTCCTCTTCATCTATAGGTTTAAGTAAATAATCGATGCTATTTAGCTTAAAAGCTTTAAGAGCATATTCATCATATGCCGTGGTAAAAATTATGGCGCTTTCTATCTTTACATGTTCGAATATTTCAAACGAAAGGCCATCACTGAGTTGAATATCCAGAAATATAAGATCTGGATGTTCATTATTGTTAAACCATTCCACCGATTCTGATACCGAATGCAGCATCGTTTCGGTTTCGATATTTATTTTTGAAAGCATTCTCTGCAACCGCCTTGCTGCAGGCTTTTCATCTTCAACTATTATAACTTTTATCACAATATTTGGCTATTGGTAATAAATTATTTCCAGATCTGTTTTTTATCTTTTTCCATTAGCTCCTTTATCTTTTTCTCCTCCCATTTCTTACCGAAGATAAAGCTTGGCCCAAAAACACTGGCCCAGTGAGCGAATAGTCCAATGCCCCAGAAGAATATGGTGGTATAATTCGTAAGATTAGATAATCCATTGATGAATCCTTCATCCTGTGTAGAAACCACAAAAATGGCAGCGTTGATAAAAATATATACTACCAGATGTATATAAAATCCTTTTATATCCTTCACTCTCTTTTGAGCTGCCTGGTAGCTGATGTTTTCTTTATAATTTGTTTTCATTATTTCCAGGATTTAGTTTGACTTTGATCTTTTTCCATAAGCTCCTTTATCTTTCTTTCTTCCCAGTCACTTCCATACCCAAATACTGAGAATCCATGAATAGTTAGACCTATCCCCCATCCAAATAGCGGGAACCAGAACCACTGAAAGTTCCAGTAGGTATAATAATTTACAAAAATCAAGAATGGTATGACCACGCAATAGGAAATAAGATTTCCATAAAATTCCTTGATTTCTTTAACCCGTTGTTTTGCTTTGAAATAAGCATTTTCCTGATTGATTTCCTGTGTATCCATAATTGAAATTTGATGAGTTAATACGGGTAGTTTTACCCTGAAAAATTCTTCTGTTTGTTCTATTAATACTTTTCTTTCGGTAACCTCATGATATCTGTTAACGATATTCTGTAGCCCGACCCCTTTTCGGTTTCCCAATACCTCCTTCTTCTGATAATTATTTTCGACAATTAGAAAACCTTCAGATTCACGTATTCTTATTTTTAAAGGCCTATTCTCACTTACTATGTTATGCTTAATGGTATTCTCCAGTAGCAATTGTAAAGAAAGTGGCACCACCTTAGCTTCCTCATTAGAAAGTTCTTCAGGGATCTCGAAAAAAATACTATTCTCAAAACGCATTTTCAAGAGTTTCATATAGGTATTGGCAAAGGCAAGTTCTTCCTTTACACTAACCAGCTCTTTATCCTTTTGTTCAAGAACATACCTGTATATTTTCGAAAGAGCCGTGGTAAATTTCTGCGCCTTATCTGGATTTTCATCGATAAGAGATGCCAGCACATTTAAACTGTTAAACAGGAAGTGTGGATCTAATTGATTCTTTAAAGCATCGAATTTAGCTGAAGCAGTACCGGCAATGATCTTTTGCTCCTTGATCTTCTTTTCCTGAAGAGCCTTATAGAAATAAACCAGGTGAAAAAATAATGAAAGTATAGTAATAATGAGGAGTGGCCCAAAGTAGTAGTTGATGCTTTCGTTCGAAATAAATTCGGTAAAACTATTGCCATCGAACACTACCTGATGAATTGTCCTACAAATAAAATAGAAAAACAAGGTTAGAATTATAGATCCCCCTGCGGCCAGAAGGATGGTCCTTAACTTTGCACCGGCATAACCTATCTTCATTCCAAAGATCTTAAAGTAGTAGGTATTAACCGCTGTTAAGACAAAACAGTAAAAGTAAAAGATACCCCAGAATTCAAAATCCATTAAATCGCTAAAGGTTTTTTCACTACTAAAAATGGTCTGTAATAAAACAAGGAATAGGCAAATCCCAAAGCTTATTCTTAATATTTTGGATATATCTTTCATCACTTTTAATTCTATTACAAATTTGCTGTCATATAGCCACTTTTAAAAAAAGGAGTTTCCCAATTGTCAAAATTCGATGCTGAGTTGTATTCTTATCTCAATTTTGGCTTTTCAACCTGAAAATTAATTAATCTTTAACATTTAAATGAATAACTTGAAGTCAAATCCAAAAAAATTAAATAATGACCATTTTTGAAGCTTTAAGACAGGAGCACGAAATTCAGCGAGACCTTATTGATAAGTTGATAAAGACTGAAGGAAAAACCGAAGAGAGAAAGAAAATATTTGCAGATCTAAAACACGAATTAAAGATCCATGAGGATGCGGAAGAAAGACATTTCTACATTCCGCTTATGGAAAAGGACCTAACCCAGGAGAAAGCGCGTCATAGTGTTGCCGAGCATCATGAAATGGACGAACTGGTTGAAAAACTGGAAGATACTGAAATGGACGCCTCTAACTGGTTAAAAATAGCCAAGGAGTTAGAGCATCAGTTAATACATCACCTGGATGAAGAGGAACATGAAGTTTTCCAGATGGCCGGGAAAGCCCTTACCGAAAAACAAAAGACAGCTTTGGCATCAGATTATAATAAGGAAATCAGGGAGAACAGATAATTAAAAAGCCCCGCAATATTGCGGGGCTTTTTTTTTATACTTTTTCTTTATCCATGGACATTTTTTCTTCGTGCCCCTTGAACGGCCTTATAATTAGCCTTGCCGCCTTATCATAATTGATATAATTATAAATCCAGTTAAAGAAGGTAACGGTTCGGTTACGGAAACCTACCAGGAACCATAGATGCACGAACATCCAAACGAACCAGGCAAAGAATCCTGAAAACTTCCATTTATGCAAGTCTACAACAGCACGGTTTCGGCCTACTGTTGCCATGGTTCCTTTATCGAAATATTCAAAAGGCTCGAGCTTTTCCTCTCTTATAATATGCTTAATATTTTTAGCTAAATGTTTCCCCTGCTGAATCGCAGGTTGAGCTACCATTGGATGTCCCTTTGGGAAATCTTCAGTTTTCATAAGAGCGATATCACCGATGGCAAAAATATTCTCATAACCATTTACCTGATTAAAAGCATTTACATCGTAACGATTAGCCTTTTCTATCATGGCAGAAGCATTTAATCCTTCTACCGGGGATCCGGTAACTCCAGCTGACCAAATAAATGTTTCAGTTTTAATAGCCAGATCAGTATTAGTTGTAACCAGGTGACCATCATAATTCTCCACCATCGTATTAAGATGGATCTTTACACCCAGCTCTTCCAACATCTTATGTGCTTTCTCTGAAGCATGCTCACTCATAGGTGGTAAAACCCGGTCTAAACCTTCCAGAAGATGAATATTCATCTCATTGGGGTTAAGGTCTGGATAATCTTTTGGTACGATATGATTTCGAAGTTCTGCTATGGCACCACTTAACTCCACCCCTGTTGGACCAGCTCCGGCGAGGACAAAATTCAGTAAGGATTTTCGCTTTTCAGGATCCTCTGTAATGGTAGCCTGCTCAAGATTTTCCAGAACAAGACTTCTAATATTTAAAGCCTGTGGAACGGTTTTCATCCACATACCATGTTCCTCTATACTATCATTTCCGAAAAAATTAGTTTTGGATCCGGTAGCAATCACCAGGTAATCATAAATAAGGTCTCCAATGCTGGTGTGCACTGTATTTTTTTCAGGTGAAATGGAATTCACTTCAGCAAGCCTGAAAAAGCATTTATCACTTGATCGGGTAATTTTCCTTAGTGGGTAAGCAATAGAATCGGGTTCCAGACCCGAGGTAGAAACCTGGTATAATAAAGGTTGAAAAGTATGGTAGTTATGCCTGTCCAGAAGGACCATTTGCATTTCCTCTTTTAAAATCTTTCGGGCAAGGGCAATTCCAGCGAAACCACCTCCAATAATCACTACTCTGGGTAAGTCAGTTCTTGGGATGTTCATAATTTAGGAAGGTTTTACCCAAATTTAATACTTATGCTAAGATTAGAGGATGGATTAACTTTAAATTAAAGTTTTTTGTAACATAGAATATATTTTTACTACCTATCTAAAGCTAACCAATCATTCGTGAATAAAGAATTAGAACATCAGTTCGTAACAAATCTGGAAAAACACCAGAATATTGCGCACAAGATCTGCCGTATCTATACCAATGATCAGGATTCGCATAATGACCTGTTCCAGGAGATCACAATTCAATTATGGAAGGCATATCCTAAGTTTCGCGGTGATTCAAAATTTAGCACCTGGATGTACCGTGTAGCTGTGAATACTGCAATTACTCTTTATCGTAAGAAAAAAAGAGGAATAAAGACACAGGATTACGATACGGTACACTTTAAGATAAAGGCAGAAGAATATGATGATGAAGCTGAAAGACATTTAAAGTTAATGTACGATGCAATAAAACAATTGAATGATATTGATAAAGCCCTTGTCTTTCTTTATCTGGAAGATAAGAATTATGCAGAGATCTCTTATACCCTTGGGATCACCGAAGTAAATGCCAGAGTAAAAATGAACAGGGTGAAAACGAAATTAAAAAACATTATAAATCCTTGATATATTATGGACGATTTAGATCTATTAAAAAAGGATTGGAAAAAGCAGGAACAAAACCTGCCCCATCTTTCTTACAATGAAATTTATAAAATGATCTGGAAGAGATCTTCTTCGATCGTTAAATGGATCTTTGTTATAAGTATCCTTGAGTTTGTATTAGGCGCTGCATTAAACATTTTCCTTGCAGATGAAGAGGCCTGGGAGCAAATGAGGCGCTTCAATCTAACCGAGTTTACCATTATCGTATATATAGTAAGTTATCTTATAACCTTTTACTTTATCTATAAATTCTATAAGAATTATAAAAATATCTCGACGACAGATAGCGCATCCAAGTTGATGAAGAATATTCTTAAAACAAGAAAAACCGTAAAACATTATATAGCTTTTATCCTTATTTCCAGCGGTCTTGTTTTTCTTATAACCATGTTTATCATGCTTCGAAACCATGCCATATATACAGACTCAGGAAGCAATATGGACTTTGATACTACTCAATGGTTATTATTCATTGGAGGTACATTGTTAACGCTGGTAGTGTTACTGGGGGTGATCTGGCTGATCTACAGGTTGATCTACGGAATTCTTCTAAAAAGGCTTCACAAGAACTACAAAGAGCTTAAAAAACTAGAAATGGAATAAGCTGAATTAGGTTTAAGATATTATAAAATGACTTAAGGTCTGAATGTCCTGAAAACTAATAATTACTGAAGCGACGTTTTTCATTTAAATCTTCCATAGCCTGTATCTCTTCATTAGGGATAACTTTAAGGAAGGATGGATGTTGCTCAATAGCATACTCCAGTTTCTTTACGATTTCTTCTATACTTTCATTTTCATAATCGATATCAAGAGGTTCCTTGATCTGGAAGGATTGAAGAATACCCCTCTTTTTGATTCGAAGTCCTTTTTTATCAAATGACCTTCTAAATCCATCAATCACTATTGGGATCACTATAGGCTTATGATTTTTAATGATGTGGGCTGTTCCTTTTCTAATTGGTTTAAAAGGTTTCGTTGTTCCCTGCGGAAAGGTAATTACCCAGCCGTCATCAAGTGCTACTCCAATATTCTCGGTATCATTTGGATTTACTTTCCGGTGAATTTCCTGTCCTTTTGCTCTCCAGGTACGTTCTACAGTAATGGCTCCGGCATAAGCCATAATTCTTGCTAAAAGCCCAGCCCTCATAGTTTCCTTGGCGGCTACGTAATAGATATTCATTTTTGGTTGCCAGATATAGCCAATATTCTTTATACTGTCCTCTCTTCCGCTAAGACTTGCGTTGAAAACATGGAACATCGCCGTAACATCGGCAAAATATGTTTGGTGATTAGAAACGAAAAGCACGTTTCTGTCTGGTAGGTTTTTGATAATTTCTGAACCTTCTATATGAAGTTCATTGAAACCTCTATATCTTCTGTGAGTAAGTAGTCCGAAAACGCGGATCAACAACTTTTTCAGAATCAAATAATGCCCGAATGGATTTTTCTTTAATAATCCCATTG
>CBDTXN010000074.1:0-13591 GCA_965364455.1 uncultured Flavobacteriaceae bacterium | reverse complement strand
GCCAAAGGAATCGTGCAATAAGTACATTTATAATCACAGCCATCCTGAACTTTACGAAAACCCCTGGTACGATCTCCAATCGAATATGAACCTACATAGAAATCTGCTTCATCGATCTCACAGGAATGAACTTCTCCATGATCATTTTTGGTAAGATCATTTAAATAGTCAGTGATCTTGAATTTTTCAGTTGCTCCAAGAACAAGATCTACTCCATCTACTGCTGCAAGTTCCGCAGGTTTTAATTGAGCATAACATCCTACTGCAATGAGAAAGGCATCTTCATTTGCCTTCTGAGCCTGCTTTACGATCGTTTTAAAACGCTTATCGGCATTCTCGGTAACAGAACAGGTATTGATCACGTAAATATCTGCCTTTTCTGAAAATTCAACTTTCTCAAATCCTTCACTTTCGAAAGACCTTGCTATTGTTGATGTTTCAGAAAAATTGAGCTTACAACCCAATGTATAAAATGCGACTTTCTTATCGTTCATATACCCTGTATTTAAAAGTACTCCCGGGAATGGGGCTGCAAAGATACCAACTTAAAATGTTTCTGTAAAATAAGAATCGATTGTAATTAAAAGACAGTGAGATTATTAACCAATTATTGAGCGGTTTTTCGTATATTCAATCTCTTTTATTAACAGTTTCGTTATGGATTTTGGCAATTCAGAATCAGCCAATATGGATTATAATACTAATGCAGAAAACACTGCATTGAAAAACTCCAACTCAAGACCCATGCGAATAATGGAAAGAAGCAGGATCACCGAAGAAGATCTGGAAAAATTAAGAAAGAATATAATAGAATCTCACCGAAGAAAACATTCCCGCGTATTGATTATTTCTATAATTATTCTGATGGCTGTAACGGTCCTATTTCTAATTTTTAGACCCTAAGATCTTCTCCATTTTGCTGAATATTCAAAGACGTGTTTTAAAATGTCCCTGTCTTCCTGAGTAAGCTCAACATTTCTCCTGTTCATTACAATTTTGGCAGTTTCCAGAGCTTTTTCTAATTTATAGGTCGTAGTCCCGGCACTTCCACCCCAGCTAAATCCCGGAATGAAATTCCTGGGAAACCCAGCACCAAAAATATTTGCACTAACTCCAACCACGGTACCAGTATTGAACATTGTATTGATACCGCACTTACTATGATCTCCCATGATAAGTCCGCAAAACTGTAAACCTGTTCGGGCAAAGTTCTCTGTGTTATAATTCCATATTCGAACCTCGGCATAATTATTTTTCAGGTTAGAATTATTGGAATCAGCTCCAATATTACACCATTCCCCTAATACAGAATTACCTAAAAATCCTTCGTGACCTTTATTTGAGTTTTCAAAGAATACTGAATTGTTCACCTCTCCTCCAACCTTACATGAGGGTCCGATCGTGGTTGGACCGTAGATCTTGGCTCCCATTTTAACCACTGCACCTGCACATATCGCAAATGGCCCTCTGATCAATGAGCCTTCCATGATCACAGCATCTTTACCAATGTAAATCGGCCCTGAAGATGCATTTAATGAACAATTCTCAACCTCTGCACCTTCTTCAATAAATATATTCTCACCCGCTTTGACAAAATTAGATTCATGAACTTCCTCAGATTTACGGTTCTCTGTGAGCATTTTGAAGTCCAGTTGTATAGCCTCACCATTCTTAGAAAAAATGTCCCAGGTATTTGAAATCGAAAGAAGATCTTCTTTTACATTCTTAGCTTTAAATGAAGACAGGTCTACATCAGCTTCTCCTTCCTGAAAATAAGCAATCAGCTTATCCTCTTTCATCAATTTCTCATTTGGCCTTAGTTCACTTATCTGTTTTACTAATATTTCTGTCGGAATAACCGAAGAATTAATAAAAATATTATTGTCAGATAATTTTAATGGCCATTTTACGCTTAAATGTTCCTGCGTTTTAATTGAAGTTTTTTCACCAAGAAGCATATCCCATTTCTCGCTGATCTTTAAGATCCCTACTCTAAGATCTGCAACAGGTCTGGTAAAAGTCAATGGAAGAAGATCATCTCTTTCCTGACCATCAAAAAGAATGTAATTCATTATTTTAAAATTTTATCAAAATTAATAGTTCCTGGGTAACTGTAAAGGAATTATCATAAAATGATTGACGAAAAAAGCCGCTGAGAAGCGGCTTTATATATCTTAAAAAAACAGGAAAAATTACTTCTTCTTGAATTTTGAGTATTTGTTCTTGAACTTATCAATTCTACCTGCACTATCCACAAGTTTAGTCTGTCCTGTGTAATATGGGTGAGAAGTTCTGGAAATTTCCAGTTTTACCAACGGGTACTCTGTTCCGTCAACTTCAATAGTTTCTTTTGTTTTTGCTGTAGACTTTGTAATGAATACGTCTTCGTTTGACATATCTTTAAAAGCTACCAGTCTATAATTTTCCGGATGGATTCCCTGCTTCATCGCTTTGTTCTTTTAATTTTCGAGGTGCAAATTTAAGTAATAACTTCTTTACTACAAATAAAATTAGAAAAACTTTTTACTGATTTTAAAATGTAACGTTTTCCTATATTTGTTAACTAACTGCTAAACTAATCAATCTTCAATTAAAATATGGAAAATCCTCAACCTGATTCAAAAAAGATTATTCTTAATTACGGACTGCTACTTGGACTAGTATCAGTTCTTTTAGGTGTTGTAATGTATGTAACTAACGCCTATCTAAATCCCAGTTTCATTTATACCTTAGTTGGTTTCGCCATTCTAATTGTTTTCATTTCATTGGGAATAAATGCCTATAAAAAAGAAAATGCCGGTTATCTTTCAATCAAAGAAGCTTTAAAAATTGGTATTGGGATTTCACTCGTTGGTGGGATTATAGGTTTAATATGGATGTTATTGCTTATGTTCGTTATCGAACCTGAGTACATGAATCAGATGGCAGACATCCAGAGAGAACAAATCGATAAGCAATATCCAAACATGACTGATGCTCAAAAACAGAATGCACTTGAAATGAGTGCTAAATTTAGTTCTCCATGGATTTTGGCAGCCTTTTCTTTAATTGGAAATTTATTTTTCGGGCTTCTAATTTCTTTAGTTGTAGGACTTATCAAAAAGAATAAAAATCCTTACGAAGCATAATATATGCAGATATCGGTTGTAATACCACTTCTAAACGAAGAACAATCTCTTGTAGAATTATATAATTGGATCGTAAAAGTTTTACGATCCAATTCCTTTTCTTACGAGATCATATTTATTGATGACGGAAGTACAGATGGCTCCTGGAAAACCATTGAAGCTTTGTCTGAAAATGATGATCGTGTAAAAGGGATCCGATTCAACCGTAATTACGGAAAGTCCCAGGCGCTGCATGCAGGCTTTCTAAAGGCTGAAGGAGATGTTATAATCACTATGGACGCAGATCTTCAGGATAACCCTGAAGAAATTCCGGAACTTTATGATATGATCATAAAAGAAGAGAATGATCTTGTTTCTGGATGGAAGAAAAAGCGTTATGATAATGTGCTTACAAAAAACCTGCCTTCCAAACTATTTAATGCCGCAGCAAGAAAGACTTCAGGAGTCAAACTTCATGATTTTAATTGCGGACTTAAAGCATACCGTAGAGAAGTTATTAAAAATATAGATGTATACGGGGAAATGCACCGCTACATCCCGGTTTTAGCTAAAAATGCCGGTTTTTACAGAATCACCGAAAAAGAAGTTCAGCATCAGGCTAGAAAATACGGAACAACAAAATTTGGTGTGAATAGATTTATTTACGGTTTCCTGGACCTTATTAGTATATGGTTTTTGTCCAAATTTGGAAGAAGACCTATGCATTTGTTTGGGGCACTTGGAGTGTTGATGTTTATCATCGGTTTTGTAACTGCGGGCTGGATTGGTTTATCCAAACTCTATAAATTATACCACGGAATCCCGAATATCCTGGTGGTAGATAACCCGTGGTTCTATATCGCACTCGCTGTAATGATCATTGGTACTCAGTTTTTCCTGGCAGGATTTCTTGGGGAACTTATATTAAGATCTAAACGGGATAAGGAACGATATCTAATTAAGAAAACCACTCCCAATATTTAAGGCTTTCATCTTTTAATCCTTATTTTTGCTAAGCAAAAACAATCTAATTATGGCTACTATTAAACCAGAAATTCTTCAGAAAGCAGAAGAATGGCTTACCGATATATTTGATAATGACACCAAGTCTGAAATTAAAAAATTAATTGAAGACAATCCAAAAGAACTTGAAGAGAGCTTCTATAAAAATGCAGAATTTGGCACCGGAGGAATGCGAGGTGTAATGGGTGTTGGAACTAACCGGATAAACAAATATACCCTTGGCAAAAACACTCAGGGACTTTCTAATTATCTCAAAAAATGCTTTCCAGACAAGGACATTAAAGTTGCCATTGCTTACGATTGTAGACATAACAGCCAGAAATTGGCTAAGGTTGTGGCTGATGTATTTTCAGCTAACGGAATCAAGGTTTTTCTATTTTCAGAATTAAGACCTACGCCAGAACTTTCTTTTGCCGTGAAGCACTTAGATTGCCAATGCGGGATCGTGTTAACCGCCAGCCATAATCCGCCGGAATACAACGGTTACAAGGTTTATTGGGAAGATGGCGGACAACTGGTACCTCCACATGACGCTAACCTGATCGACACGATTAATAATCTTGAATACGCAGAGATCAATTTTAAAGCAAATGAAGATCTCATAGAAAAGGTAGACACTAAAGTAGATCAGGTTTTTGCTAAAGCATCAGTAGAAAATGGAAGTTTCGATGCCTCATCTTCTGATCGTAACAACCTGAAAATAGTTTTCACATCTTTACACGGTACTTCGATCACCATGGTTCCTGAAGTGCTTGAAAAAGCTGGATTTACTAATGTTCATATTGTTGAAGAGCAAAGAGTACCAAACGGTAATTTTCCAACGGTAGAATCTCCAAATCCCGAAGAACCTGAAGCATTAAAAATGGCACTGGAAATCGCAGATAAGGAAAATGCTGATATTGTAATTGGTACAGACCCTGATTGCGACAGATTGGGTGTTGCAGTAAGAGATCTTGATGGAGAAATGATTCTTCTTAACGGGAATCAAACCATGCTTGTAATGACCTGGTTTCTTCTGGAAGAATGGAAAAGAGCCGGAAAGATCAAAGGAAAGGAGTTTGTAGCTTCAACAATAGTTTCCACCCCTATGCTTAAGAATCTTACTGAAGCTTATGGAGTTGAATACAAAGAGGTTCTAACAGGTTTCAAATGGATCGCGAAATTGATCAAAGATCATCCGGAATTAGATTTTATTGGTGGAGGCGAAGAAAGCTTCGGTTATATGGTGGGAGACTTTGTACGTGATAAAGATGCGGTGACCGCTACCCTACTCGCTTGTGAGATCGCTGCTAAAATGAAAGCCGAAGGAAATTCTTTCTATAAAAAATTACTTCAACTCTATACACAATTTGGACTGTACAGAGAAGAGTTGATCTCTTTAGTAAAAAAGGGAATTCAGGGAGAACAGGAGATCAAACAAATGCTGATCGACCTAAGAGAAAACCCATGGGAAGAAATTGATGGAGAAAAAGTCGTTCTTATAGAAGATTACCAGTTATCAACTGCAAAACATCTTCATGATCGTTCTGAATCTAAACTGGATATTCCAAAATCGAATGTACTTATCTATTATACTGAAAATGGCACTAAGATCGCAGCCAGACCTAGCGGTACAGAGCCAAAAATTAAATTCTATATCAGCGTGAATTCAGATCTTGATGCGATTGAAAATTTCAATGAAGAAGATCAAAAGTTAAGTGAGAAAATTGCCCGTATCAGAAAAGAATTAAAACTGGGCTAACGATATCTAAATGACATATTTCCGGAAAATACTTCAATTCGCAATTCCATATAAGCGTTTCGCGATACTGAATATTATATGTAATGTTTTATATGCAATTTTCAGTACCCTATCTTTTATCGCCCTAATACCCGTAATCCAGGTATTGTTCGATAAAACAAAAAGAGTATCCAAAAAACCCGTCTGGGATGGAATTAGAAATGCAAAAGATTACGTTAGTGACTATTTTAATTACGAGGTAACCCAAAGAGTTAATGAAGATGAAGTCGCTGCACTAGTCTTTATTTGTGGAATTGTTGTTTTACTATTCTTCTTAAAGAACTTCTTTGGATATTTAAGTTCCTTTTTTCTTACGTTCCTGAGAAATGGAGTTCTCAGAGATTTGAGGGATGCCATGTATAAAAAAATACTGGAATTACCTGTATCGTATTTTTCTGAAAAGAAAAAAGGAGACACCATATCAAGGATTACTGCTGATGTAAACGAGGTTCAAAATTCTTTTCTTTCTATTTTAGAATTGATCGTTAGAGAACCTTTAACGATCCTCTTTACAATAATCGCCATGCTTCTAATGAGTGCAAAGCTTACGCTCTTTGTTTTCATTTTCTTACCTGTTGCTGGTTTTGTGATTTCCATGATAGGAAAACAATTAAAAAAGCAGTCTAATTTAGCCCAGGAAGAGAATGGTCACTTTTTAAGCATTGTTGAAGAAACGCTTTCCAGCCTAAAGATAGTTAAAGGTTTTAATGCGGAAAAAAAATTCTATAACCGTTTCCAGGAATCAACGAACAGGCTTAATCATATTCTGAATAAACTGGTAAACCGACAGAATCTTGCTTCTCCAACAAGTGAATTTCTGGGAATCTTTGTGATCGTTATCATTCTTTGGTTTGGAGGTAATATGGTATTAGTTGAAGGAAGTCTGGATGCGGCCACCTTTATCGCATTTTTGGGACTGGCTTACAATATTCTTACTCCGGCAAAACAAATTTCGAAAGCTTCTTACAGCGTTAAAAAAGGAAATGCTGCTGCAGAAAGGATATTAACCGTACTGGAGACACCTTCCACAATTACCGATGCTCCGGATGCCATAGACAAAAAGGATTTCAATTCAGAAATAAATATAGAGAATATTGACTTCAGCTATGATGACGAAAAGGTATTAAAGAACTTTAGCGTTATGGTTCCAAAAGGACAAACGGTTGCCCTGGTGGGGCAATCAGGCTCAGGTAAATCAACGATCGCCAACCTTTTAACCCGTTTTTATGATGTTGATTCAGGATCAATAAAAGTCGATGGTGAGGATATAAGACAGATCAAGAAAGCATCTTTAAGAGACCTTATGGGGCTTGTAACCCAGGATTCGATCTTGTTTAATGACACTATTAGAAATAACGTTTCCCTTGGAAAAGATGATGCTACAGACGAGGAAATAATTGATGCATTGAAGATAGCCAATGCCTGGGAATTTGTGAAAGACTTGCCAGGAGGATTGGAAACCAATATTGGAGATAGCGGTAATAAATTAAGCGGAGGTCAGAAACAACGTCTTTCCATTGCCAGGGCTGTACTTAAAAATCCACCTGTAATGATTCTTGATGAAGCAACTTCAGCTCTAGATACTGAAAGTGAAAAGCTGGTTCAAAAAGCTTTAGAGAATATGATGAAAAACCGTACCTCTGTGGTTATTGCCCACAGATTATCTACTATTCAAAATGCAGATAAGATAGTCGTTATGCAACGTGGAGAAATTGTTGAGCAAGGTAAACATCAGGAATTGATTGCCGCAAATGGCACCTATAAAAAGCTTGTAGAAATGCAATCTTTCGATTAAAATAAAAAAAAGCCTGAAAATAAATCAGGCTTTTTTTTATTATGATCGGGATAAATCCCCGAAGCCCAGGGTCTTTTTATAATTGGCCTCTATTAACGGAAAACTACCCAAAAATTCTTCCCCTTTTTTTCTTTCTAAAATCACAATATTCTAATTGTTCTTTCCAGATCTAACTTTTCTAACAACCACTAATGCAACGGGAAGATTATTGTAATTAAGAGTCCTTCCCTTTTTAAAAATAAAACTAGCTTTTGGTAATTGAATATATGTGTATCTGAAATTTTTCAAATGCTCAATTTTCAAGACCTCCCCTACCTAAATCTGTAATTCCCGAGCTATAGTAGTAAGGGCTACGAAAACAAGATCGTAAATAAACCTGCGCGTTTCATTTTATTTTTTTTGCAATTAAACCTACTATATAAAAAAAATGGATGATATAAATACCATCCATTTTTATTAAAATTACCTCCACCTTGGGGCTGGTGGAGATAATGCCATTCAATTTAATATTATTTGGGGCAAAAAAAGATTAAATTAATTTGAGCCAAAGATAGAAAAATCAAATAGTCAAACAAGGGAATAATGCACTTTATCTGTTTTTTAGTGTTTTTTAACGATTCCACTATCTTTTAAAGTATACATAATCCTACAATATGCTTCAATAATTGTTTTAATAAATTTTAGGGTTTTCAATACCTTTACGCATACGAAAATCGACCATAATCCCGTGAATCAAAATTCAGAAGAACAATTTGTAAAAAGATTGCAAAACAGCTCTACTGCCCAGGAAGCGTTCAGGGAGCTTATATCTGAATATAAAGAAAGACTTTACTGGCATATTAGAACTATGGTAAAGGATCATGATGATACCGATGATATTCTTCAAAACACCTTCGTAAAGGTATTTAGGAATATTGAACAGTTTAAGGGAGACAGCAAGCTTTACAGCTGGATGTACCGAATCGCCACGAATGAATCAATCACCTTTTTGAATAAAAAGGCCCGAAGATTGCATATAACTTCCGAGGAATTGCAAAACTCAATTATAGATAACCTTGAAAGCGATGTTTATTTTGAAGGAAGTGAAATTCAGATAAAACTTCAGAAAGCGATAGCAAGCCTTCCCGACAAGCAACAACAGGTTTTCAATATGAAGTATTTTGAGGAACTAAAATACAGGGAAATGTCTGAAATACTGGAAACCAGTGAGGGAGCATTAAAGGCCTCTTACCATATTGCTTCAAAAAAAATAGAGGAATATTTAAAATCCAATTAAACCTTTACCTAAATTAATCGTCTAACAAGTAATGAACCCTCATAAAAATAACATATCAAAAAATTCCCCTTTCAAGGTTCCTGAAAACTATTTCGGAAATTTTGAAGAGAAAATGATGCGTAAGCTTGAGGAGTCTAATCCAGAGATCATTTCTGAAAAAAGAGCAGGTTTTAAAGTTCCGCAGGGCTATTTTGAGAATCTTGAGGAAAACATCCTGGCTAAAACGAAACAGAATGAGCCAAAGGTTATAAACCTGGTGAAGCGGGAGTATTTATTTTATGCCGCAGCGGTAGCAGCGCTTTTAATAATGCTGGTTGGTGATGTATTTAAAACCGGTACAGAACAGACTCCGGGCTGGGACGACCTTGAAATTTCTGCAATGGAAAACTATATCGATGAAGGCTATGATATGGGTGTACTTGAATATAACACTCTATATTATTCAGAATTTTTGGATACAGGTGACCAGTTGGTGGGCGAAGAAGATTTTAATGATATCAACTCTGAGGCAGCTTTGGAGTATATCGATGAAAATATTGATGATCCGTCTTATATATTAGATTAAATATGAAAAATGTATTGTTCTTAGTTTGCTTTCTATTTACTGCCTTGCCGTTCTTTGCGCAAGAAGAAGATAGAGATGCTCAAAGGGAAAGGATTAAAGCTTTGAAAGTGGCTTATTTCACTCAGGAGCTAAATTTGAATGAACAAATCGCTGAAAAATTTTGGCCTATCTATAATGAGTACGAAAAAGAAAGACGTGAACTTCACAAAAGAGAACATATAGATCTTAAGAATGTTGAATGCATCACCGAGGATGAGGCTGAAAATCTTATAGACGAATTTCTTTCAGTTGAAAATGAGGAATATAAGATCAAAAAGCAACTCTTTAAAGATCTGAAGCAGATCATTTCAGCTAAGAACATCATTAAACTTCATAAGCTTGAAGATGAATTTCATAAAAAACTTATAAAAGAATACCGGTCAAAGAAGGATCGGAAAGATAATGACAGTAGTGAATAGAATACTGTTCATATTTAGTTTTTTGGTTAGTTAGTAGTTAATAATCCGGCAGATGTCTTTTTGTCGGATTATTTTCTTTTTAATGGAATTTCAATTTCGCTATTCGTCCCTTCCCGGCTGCATAGGCAACTGTATCATTGACGAATCTCAGGGTATAAAATCCTTCATTAGATAATTTCTTCCAGGTAGTTCCGGCATCGCTGCTATATTCTATACCTGAAAATCCTGTAGCAACCAGGCCTTTTGCATCCGAATTTGGTACAAATCGAATAGCACTTTTATACCCAGGATCACTCCCATCTGCAATTAACTCCCAGGTTTCACCACCGTCCCTGGTAATAGCCTTATTTCCGGAATTAATTTCAGGTCTAGTGTAATCCCCTCCTATTATGGCACCATTCTTTTCATCATAGAAATCTATACTATACCCCCCAGTAGTTGCTTCACCCTGGGTTAAAGGCGTTTTATAAATCTGCCAATTTTTCCCCTTGTCTGGAGAATAAAGAACTCTTGATCGCATCCCTCCCGTTAGTATCCATGTATGGTCTGCATGAATGGCAATATTGGAATTACTTGCTGCAAAAGCTGCTTCTCCTTTTTCTGCTTCAGGAAGATCATTACATTCAATCTTAGTCCAACTTTTACCACCATTACGGGTTATTATTATAGATATACATCCATTGGTTGGATCTCCCATTGCAATGCCTTCCTTATCATTCCAAAAACTCATGGAATCATAGAACACATTTTCATCATCCTCGCGATACACAAGCTCCATTTTTCCACTATCACCTGTTTTATACAGTAAAGCCGGGTTCGCCACGCTTAACATGAAAAAATCATTAGAAGTACTAGCTACCGCTCTAAACTCAGGAATAATAGTATCTAGTTTTTGGGTATTTATCTTCCAGCTCTTATCAGAAGAATTATACAAACCGTAAGTACCTTTATTACCGGCAAAGGCGACGCTATTCCCCATAATTTCAATTGCCCTGATGCTTAGGGAATCATTTTCAAGAATAACTTCCATCTCAACAGATTCAAATTCTCTAGGGCCTACAGTCCTCTCAGAGGCCTCATTATTTTCCGAATTGTTCTTACAGGCGAAGCTTAGCAATATCAATAAAAAACCTAATTTTTTCATTCAATTTTATTTTTGAGCCTAAAGCTCTTCCTTATCTGGAATTTGCTTCAAATATAAATTAATCCGTTTCAAAAAAACGTAACTTTGCCGCCTTAAAGAATATTTATGCGCCTACACAGGAATCTTGTATTTGCCACCATTGATGCTTTAGCTGAAATCTTTAATGAAGGTAACTACGCTGATAAAGTAATTGAAAAAACCCTTAAAAGAGATAAACGCTGGGGCTCCAGAGACAGAAGTTTTATTGCAGAAACAACTTATGACATAGTAAGATGGAAAAGGTTATATGCTGAGATCGCTGAAGTAAAAGAACCTTATAAGAGAGAAGATCTTTTTAGGATGTTTGCCGTATGGTGTGTACTTAGAGGTGTTACAATACCAGACTGGCCTCAATTTGAAAAAACTCCGGAGAGACGTATAAAAGGGAAATTTGATGAACTTAGCAGGATCAGAAAATTTCGTGAATCTATTCCAGACTGGATGGATGAGATTGGTGTAAAAGAATTGGGAGAAAAAGTATGGACCAGCGAGATCCATGCTCTTAACGAACAGGCACCCGTAGTAATAAGGGCCAATAAACTTAAAACGACTCCAAAGGAACTTGCAGAAAAATTAAAAGAGGAGGAAATTGAAACTTCCAACTTGAGAAATTACCCGGAAGCGCTGCAGTTAAAGGAAAGAACAAACATTTTTAGAACAAAGGCTTTTAAAGATGGACTTTTTGAAGTACAGGATGCAAGCTCTCAGCGCGTTGCAGAATTCCTTGATGTAGAACCCGGCATGAGAGTTGTTGATACCTGCGCCGGCGCAGGAGGAAAAACCTTGCATCTGGCCGCTTTAATGGAAAATAAGGGCCAGATCATTGCCCTGGACATATACGGCAATAAGCTTAAGGAACTAAAAAGAAGAGCAAAGCGAGCAGGTGCTCATAATGTCGAGACCAGAAGTATTGACTCAACTAAGGTCATCAAAAAACTATATAACTCTGCAGATCGTGTTCTTATAGACGCTCCTTGTAGCGGACTAGGAGTACTAAGCAGAAACCCTGATGCTAAATGGAAATTACAACCAGATTTTCTGGATAAGATTAGAAATACTCAGCTTGAAATTTTAGAACAATATTCCAGGATCGTTAAAAAAGGTGGAAAGTTAGTTTATGCAACCTGTTCGGTTCTACCTTCAGAAAATCAAAAGCAGGTTCAGAAATTTCTGAAGACTGAAGCTGGAAAGGATTTTAAATTATTAAGAGAAAAAAGCATTTTATCCAGCGAAAGCGGTTATGATGGCTTTTACATGGCATCACTGCAAAAAGAATAAAACGAAAAGCGACCAATCGGTCGCTTTTTTAATTTAAAGACTGCAGGATTAAACTACGATCTGGTCCGTGGGTAAAATTACCGGTGAATTCGTCGTCTCCAATTTTATCCTCCAATTCGTCACACAAATTAGAACAGTCAATATCATACTCTCCCAATAAGGAAAATTCAGGGTTTGATCCATGAACAAAATTTTCTCCAAATCTTTTTAATCCAATTTCGAATTGTTCCTCTTCAGAAACTTTTTCTTTAGACCTAACGGCAACCAGTATATATTGTATGGTAGAACCGTCTTGTGGTGGATTTTCCAATTCGATTTTTTGAGCAATCAGATCATATATAAAACCTGGTTCAAAATCGAATCTCTTGATAGGATCATAAAAATATGACCAGTCTTCACCTCCAATTTCCTCTTCCTCCTGCACCAATAGAACTAACTGTGGTCCTACTCCAACTGCGGTTTGCTGATAATGATTAATCCTTAACTCTACAATTTCCCTTTTCCCATCGGGTCCACCTTTTAAGGAACAGGACGAACTGGATAAAAAAACCAGTCCAATCATAAATGCAACGATATGTAATTTTATTTCCATGATGTAATTGATTGATAGTATTAAGATAAGAAATAATTAGCCTCGATTTCCAATAAAGAATCACAATAAATTACAAATCAGCGCATTGCGTTAAAAATTATCGTATTAGGGTTAATTTTTAGAATTTCTAATTGGAAATCCTATAAATTCCAATCCCCAGATTAATCCTAATTATTAAAATTGATAGTAGCAATCTGGAATAGATGCTTCAATAATTCAATTTTCATTTGAATAGGATCAAAAGAAATTAGTAGAGAATTATTCTAGGCATTAATTTTAAGGATTAGGTTTAAAAAAGTAAATTTGTGGCTTGTTAAAAACAACACAAACACAACATAAATGATCCTTTTCTTCGGAAACCAGACTACCAAGATCTTTGCGGTGGAAACACACTCAGAACTTTCAGCTCAGGAAATTTCAAAAATAAACTGGCTTTTTGGGAATACTCAACAAATACATAAATCTGCGCTGGCAGATTTTTTTGTTGGACCACGTGCTGCAATGATTACGCCTTGGAGTACCAATGCTGTTGAG